>NZ_JAUBUJ010000023.1:0-91913 GCF_036705405.1 Microcoleus sp. B13-B6 | reverse complement strand
TTGCACACGCGGAGCATTCAAACCAGTCAAAGTCTTTCTATGTAAAGGTTTTAGGCTTTTTCAGCAAGCCCTAAGTAGATGGAAGGCATTAATATTTGGTCTGGCTCTGATATTGGGATTGGTGCAGCTTTGACCAATCCCACAGAGCTAGCCTTTCGTAAAGGCACTCTCAAGAATCGCTATCCGGTAAGATTCAACAATGTGAATTATCCTGATGCTGAATCTGCATATCAAAAACACAAAAAGGAAGATTTGCAGGAATCGATCGAGGTAATGACAGAAATCATTGTTTGTAAATTACAGCAACATCCCCGACTGTTTGAAACAATTACCAAAAATGGCGGTGTTGATTGGCTTAAGCGATGTCGTCACATTGTTGGAGTCAGAAATAGTCGCTGGGAAGGCTACGGATTGGAAAGCAATTTCATCCTGTGCTTAGTATTCGCCTATCAATTGTCTCTTGAATAGCAGGATTGCCGGGTCGCTCCCGGTCTTAAATTATGTCTAAGCCTAAACAAAAATCTGAAATCAAGTTTGCGATTCTTAAAGCGAGTTATTGGGTTGGTCATGCTACTGAATATGGCATCGTTTATTGGTTGCTCGAAACTCTAGGGCAATGGACTGAAGAATTTGAGGATGCTCATTTCTTCGATACTCGATCGGCTGCTGAACAACGCTTAGCTGAGGAGAATCGTGTTTCTGAAAATCCTGATAATCATTGTTCCATTGTGGAGGTTCAACTCAACCGGGATTAAAAACTAGCAATGAGCTAATAATGCTTCGCTTTGAGTTAATGAGTTTAATCATTTAAGGAGTAAGATTCATGGCAATGTCAGTCGAACAAATCAAACTAATTATCCTGGGGTCTGAAGAAACACTGCGTCTTTTGCTGAATCAGCCTGAGTATCATGAAATCGCAAGCAGTGAGAAATTGGGCACAGCAAATAAATTAGGTTTGATGGATGCTATTCAGATACTTAGTGAACTTCATGATGCGATCGAAGAAGCTGAACATGATATGGAAAACAATCTGCCTCGTTATCAATTTGATACTTAGAACCATAAACTAGAGCTGTTGCCGGGTCGCTCCCGGCAGTCTTATGAAACCCAAAACTGTTGAGTGGAATCCTCCCACTGCTGAAGAGTTGCCATGTAATTGGTCAGTTCAGGCGCTCGGTGATGATGGCGGAGCTTATAAAAGTCGTGACGGTTTGATTGTAATAATTTCTTGTTGCATAGAAAGAGATGGTCATTGGTGGGTTCATCTTTCACTATCTCGGAAAAAATCAGTTCCAACTTGGATAGATTTGGTCAAAGTCAAAGAGATTTTCTTAGGTGCGGACGCTTTGGCACTTCAGGTTCTGCCCCCTCGCTCAGAATGGGTAAATGTTCATGAGTTCTGCCTCCACCTTTATCAATGCCTTGACCAACGACCAATTCCCGATTTTCGCAAACTAGGAACCATCTAAAATGACACTCGATCCAAATGACATGAGAACCTACCCGGTTCAACAAAAACCATGCAAAACTTGTCCGTTTAGTGGTGAAAAACCATTACCCCTCTGTCCATCAGATTTGGCAATATACTACGAAAACTTGATGGGGAATGGGCAACACATTTGTCATAGCACGAATAACACCAAAATCTGTCGGGGTAGCCGAGACATACAACTAAAATGGCTGTGTTCGATTGGTTTCTTAGATGAGCCGACTGACGAAGCTTTCAACGAAGCAGTAAACTGGGCATTAAATAATAAGGAGTCAGTAACGTCAACAACCCTGACTAAATCTTAGCAATCAATTCAAGCTTTATAAACTGCGAAATCACCTTGGATCGATTAATCAAAAATGCCCGATTGTATCAATCTATGAGTCAAATATAACTGGCTCGTAGATTGACCGCTCGCACTGAAAAAAAAGGGAAGTTTCTGTGGAGTCAGCAGGATTGAAAATGATTTCGCTGATATTCCGTATGAACAATGGCAATTGTTAATCTCGGCTCTGGCAGCAGTTTTTGAATTTGATAAAGCCTGGTTTCAGAAAATTCATGACTCAACCTATACCCAAACTTTAGACCCATCTCAAGCAATTTTCCCAATTTATCTAGCAATACTCCGGACAGTTTTTGAGACAGAGGCCCAAACCCTCATTCTACCGTTAGCATTTGACCTGACTGAGAAGGCTGAAACCCGCATTATGCCGTTAGTGATTGAAAACTGTCCGGACTATTGATCTAGAAAATTCATGAAGTACAAAACCGTTTACTTGCACAGGATTGTTGCCGAACAATCGATTCGCCGCAAGCTCAGACCAGGTGAAATTGTCCACCACCTTGATGAAGATAAATCTAATAACTCACCCGAAAACTTGGTGGTTTGTTCGAGTGCTTCACTGCATCGGCAATATCACATCCGGTCACTGCATCAGAAAATGGAACCCGCTCGACTCGTTAGGCAAGGCGATTTGTGGTTCTGAGGAAAGCCCACGCATCCCTCACAGTACGGATGCGTGGGTCTGCCGGAATCCGGTTATCCGAAAAAGAGGGAAAAACACATTAATACGAAAATGTTGGCAGTCCAAGTTTTGTTAATAGGTACTGCTGCTTGTGTTGCTGCCAGTATATATGACCATTTCAAAAATGATTAAGCTGACAAACAATCTGATGAGTATTAAGAAGAAGCTCATCCGAGTGGCATTCAAGTCGAGTAGTTTGGGTAAATCAAAAACGTGAACGCAAATGAGCACTAAAAGTATCTTCTACGGGGAAAATTAGAAAATCATAGTAGAAAATTCTAGATAATTTGACACTTCACCGGGAAATGTGTTTCATCTACAAGCTTGGGTTTTACCAGAACTTGAGTTAGTCGCTGAATCAGATTTCCCTGGAAATAGTCGCTCAGAAGCCGAAAAGCAGGCCAAGTTAATGATTGCTTGCGACAACCCCATTGATGAGAAATGGCATCTGAAAACGCTATTGAGTAGGTAATGCTTCGCTGTTGAGTATTGATTTATTGTTGAGGATTTTCTAATGGACATTGAACAAATTAAACCAATCATCTCTGGTAGTGAAGAAACTGTACGACTCTACAAAATCAGCCCGAATATCAAGCCATTGAGAATAGTGAAAAGTTTGCTACTGCAAACGATTTAGTTTGGGCAGATGCGATTCAAGCCCTGTCTGAAATTTATCAGGCAATTGTTAAGTCAGAATATTATTTGCCTGACTCAAACCCCGAACAAGCCCCCGAACAAGCCCAAGAAATTCTTAGCAACCTTTTTGATTTATTGGGAACCTAATTAGCGCATTAGCCGGGTCGGTTTCCCCGAACCCGGAGGCTACCTTTCATAAGGCGAAACTGAGCGGGCAAGTCGTGGTTCCGCTCAGCTTCGCCCTTGGGCGAGCGGGGAGCCTCTCAATTGGTTAATAAGGATGCTACATTTTAAAGGCAGCGCTAAAATCTTCTATCTTCTTGCTTGACCTGAAGAGTGTCCTAAAAAAGGCTCCTCCTTCAAACGTTGGCGATGTCAGGCAAGCGCTACCATTACACCTAGAAAAGGGAGAAAAATCAAATGGCTTACAGTGATTTTACTTTAGAAAAAGTGCAGAAAAACTTTGATTTGACTATTTCAGAAGATTTGGATCTTTTTGCCAATGTTCCTGATTTAGAACCTAGTATTTCACTCACTGATTTTTTAGCAGATTATGCACAACTTGCATTAAAGATTAACACAGAAAAAGCACGGTCAGAAATGATTATTGCGCCGATTTTACTAAATTTTAGAAAGCAAGTTTCATCAAAAATTAGCTTATTTTCGGGAGTGGATTTTAATGTGGATTCGGAACGGGGATTAAACGGAACCTGCGACTATATAATCAGTAATTCTACCGAACAGTTATTTGTGAAATCTCCGGTCATTATTTTGGTAGAAGCTAAAAAAGAAAATATTGTAGGAGGGTTAGGTCAGTGCACTTCAGAAATGTTAGCTGCTCAAGTTTTTAACGAACGGGAGGGGAATCAAATACCAGTAATTTTAGGAGCAGTTACTTCAGGAAATATTTGGAGGTTTTTACAATTAGAAGAAAAGCAACTCAGAGTTGACGCAACAGAGTATTATCTGAAAGATGTCAATAAAATATTAGGAATTTTGGCAAACGGAGTACACTCTTTGTCGTCACCTATAATATAATTGTGCAATCTATGCAGTTTCGCTCGATTTAACCGTGCCGCCAATACCAACAGTCACAGTCAAGTCAGGATACAAGCCACAATCTATCGATACCAGCATTGAGACGGATGTGCTGATGTTTCAGCTATTACGACAGTTAACGCCCCAACAAAAAGTACAACGGACTTGCGCTTTCAATCAAGCGGTGCGAAAGCTGGCAATATCTGGAATAAAGAACCAGTATCCCAATGCTACTGAGGCAAAAGTTCGGCAAGAATTTATTAAAAGGTGCTTGGGTGCTGAGTGGATAGAAGTTTTATCAGATAGTAGAATTTGGGGTGAAATCGTGATTGCAGATCCGATTCTATTAGCGCAAAAAATAGCCAGCATCTTGCTACCGCTGAATATTCCCTATGTGGTTGGCGGTTCCGTGGCAAGTTCGCTGTTGGGAGAGAACAGATCTACCCAAGATTTGGACTTAGTGATTGACCTGGAACCGCAAACAGCACAGAGACTAATTGATGCCATGTCAGGCGAATTTTACATAAGCGAGTCGGCTGTGACTGAAGCAATTGCCAAGTCAAGAACAGCACCCCGCGAATCATCGTTCAATGTCATCTATTTGCCTTCTATGGAGAAAGCAGACATTTTTGTAATGAGCAGCGATGACCCTTTTTCAGCTTTGGTGATGAGTCGTCGTCAACTTTACCCTGTTAGCGGTTTAACAGAGGAGGGAATCTACATTTATTCGCCCGAAGATATCGTCCTGCAAAAACTCAGTTGGTATAAACTAATTCCTGGCGGTTCCCAGAAGCAGTGGAGGGATGTGTTGGGAGTTTTGAAGGTGCAAGGGGAACGACTCGATCTGGCTTACTTGAACCAGTGGGCTGTTACACTCAAACTAACAGATTTGCTCTCGGGAGCGTTGCTTCAATCAGGATATTAAGAGTCGGTAATTGAGAATGAAACAAAACAAACAACAGCTTGCTATTGCTAAAAAAATCAAAAAATGGATTCAAACCACCCAAGAAGTTGAAAAAGCTCGACTTGCCATACCGATAACCAGGCTGACGAGTATCAAAAGTCTGTGCGTTGATGAAGTTGCTGCCGAAAAGTTTGGACTCTACATAGCTCGACTGGTGCAGCAGCAGATAAATCAGGCGATTTGTCCCGAACATTTCACAGATGAAGAATGGGCACAGCAACAACAATTAGTGGATGAGGCAATCACACTGATGCAAAGTTACTTAGAAAGTCCTAGTTACGAAAGCAGGCAATCTCTCAGAAACTTATTGAGAGACATTGATGGCTTGCAAGGGGATGACTACCGTAATTTTAGGTGGACAACGGTGCGTTTTGTCCGCAGCGGAGATTTATTAAAGCTAGAGTATGCACTGCGGTGTTTCGTAGAGACAGATTTTCCCTATTGGACTTACAAACTAGCTAGAGAATATGTAGAAGGCTATGGATTGCAGTCTGGTTCAGGTATCGTGGCTGAATCAGTACCCATGTTGTTGGAGGTAGCAGAATTTTGGTGTCAGTATTATTTCGATCAGAGTTTGAACGAGAAATTTCCCGATGGGGACGATCGCTGTGTTCAACCCAACCCGTGAGAATTTTCAGATGCAGATTGAGGGTTTGTTAAGTCTGCAACCCCTAAGATTGTCAAACTTGCCATTAAACTAAATCGTCTGAGTCACACTTTAGAGTTCTCCTATATTTTCCAGGCGTAAGAAATGCAGTCGTCCCGATGCTTCACCAGCTACAATTGTGACTTTATCGGACCGGGCGGTGCAGCAAAATAAGGCTGAAAGTAGCGATCGCCTCCCCACTTTCTCTCATCCCAGACTTTTAGGGTGTTAACGAAGTTAGTCAATTGAGTGTCCGTGACTTTGACCCGATGAGTAAGACGCAAGCGGATATGGGGTAAAGGACGCGGCACGAGCGTCGGAAGTAGTGGACTTGGGCGTGGCGACTGTTCGGGCGATCGCCAATTGGTTGGAAAGAAGGGGAAGTTGCTCGCACGATAGCCCGCTTTTTACAGCACTTGACTCCGCCCACAGCGGACACAGACGCAAGTGACGATGGTATCTGCAAGATGGTTGTTCCTCACAGGGAAAATGCTGGCTCTTGCAGAAATGCAAAATTTAGTAGGAAATCCAGGTGAATCTGCTTACATTGAAGTTGCTTCCTATAACACTTTCAGGGATAAGGCAGTTAGTTTGATTTGTGACGATGAGTTTTTAATGAAAGAGATAAATCCTACTTGCGAAACTGGTAATAGAGACATAATCCACGGTCAAGTTTTGATTGGAGGCACTTCGCTCGAAAAAGAAGATTTCGCTCTCTTAACCAAAGAGCAAACTGAAATCATCAAAGCTAAAATTCGCTCGGTTCGTCGTAAATAAAGCGCTTTACCGGGTCGTTCCCGGCTACTGATTATGCAAAAGTTGGGAGAAAATAGAAACTAGAGAATCTATCAACAAACTTTGCTCTGAAAAACGGGATGCTTCCAAGCATTCAGTTTATTTCGACTTGGCATAACTGCCTAAGTCTTCATCCAAAATTATCTTGCCAATTTTCTGATATTCTCGTCGGGTAGCGCGAATGAGATGAGACATACTGACATCATCTGCTTTTTCAGCAGCGGCTAGAAATGCGGCAGCTAAGGCGATATTGCGGATATTGCCGCCAGCAATCTCAAAGCGACGTGCCATAAATTCTATATCTAAGTCTGCACTTCGAGGGGTTTTATCGGGAAAAATATGTTGCCAAATTTGGTATCGTTCCGGTTCTTTAGGAAAGGGAAATCCGATAATAAAACTCAATCGGCGGGTAAAGGCATCGTCGATATTATTTGCTAAATTGGTGGTGAGAATCGCGATACCTTCGTATTCTTCCATTTTTTGCAGGAGGTAGCCAATTTCTATGTTAGCGTAGCGATCGCGCGCGTCTTTGACTTCGGATCGTTTGCCAAATATGGCATCGGCTTCGTCAAATAACAGGATGGCGTTGGAGGTGGCGGCGGCGGTGAAGATGCGATCGAGATTTTTCTCGGTTTCGCCGATATATTTGCTGACGATTTGGGATAAGTCTATTTTATAGAGGTCGAGCTGCAATTCGCGGGCGATCGCTTCGGCTGCCATTGTTTTACCTGTTCCCGGCACGCCTGTAAACAGCGCGTTTATCCCTTTTCCCATCGAAAAGTGATTGTCAAATCCCCACTCGGACAAGACTTTGGATTGATGTTGAGCGCGATCGCATATTTCACGCAAGTGCGTTTTTTGCTCTTCTGGCAGGACAATATTTTCTAAGCGATATTTGGGTTCGATATGAAGAGCGAGTTGGGTGAGGTCGTGACCGGATTGGGCGCGGGCGGCTGCGAACAATTCTGCTAATTTGGGTTGGGTGTCGTTCTTCCCTTCAGTGCAAATGCGATTGCAAGCAATGGCGATCGCATCGGCAATCCGATCGCTCGTCAGGCGAAAGCGATCGGCAACAGCATATAAGTCGGAATCTGTCAAGGAAATTCCGGCGTCGGCGAGGTGAGTTTGCCAGATGTGGCGGCGCTGGTGAAAGTTGGGGAGGGTGAAGGGTACGGTGACGACTCCCATAGCGCCGGTTGTTGGGTTCCAGAGTTCGGTTCCGGAGAGGATGGTGAGTGTGGCGGGGGTGGAAAGCAAGGTGTCGCAGGCAATAGTGCGATCGCTTAGAGGCAAGTTATCCCATCCGTCCAGATAGAGGAGGGCATTCTGAAAGAGAGCTTCTCGCCTCAGCAGTTTGAGGGTGGGTTCGAGTTCGGTTTTGAGGTTGGCACTGAGGCGGGAGAAGTCGGCGGCGAGTAAGGGGGTGTGGAGTTCTCGCGCTATTGCTTCGGCGGCGCTGCGTTTGCTGCTGGTATCGGTTCCTTGGAAGTAGAGGCAGCGGGGTTGGGGGTTTTGGGCGATCGCGCTGAGTTTGTGCTGGAGTTCGGGGTTGAGGAACGGTTCGCTGTGGGTGTGGGTGGGGGGTATGAGGTGGCAAAAGGGGGCGAGGCGGCGATCTAGTCCGCTGTTTCCCAGCAGGTAGCGGACGATTTGGGGGTCGAGGTGGAGGGTGTGGGCGAGGAGGGGCGTGGGGGTGTCGGGTTGGCTGTGGAGGTGGAGGAGATGGTGGCGGATTAGGGGGGCGTCGGGGGAAAAGCGATCGCGCTGTTGCAGTTTGTCGGCGGCGGTGGTGCAGAGGAGGTTGAGGGCGAGATCGACGGTGGGAAGTTTGGCGCGAACGTCGTCTTGCAGGTAGGCGTAGAGGCGTTCGTAACGGCGATCGAGTTCCGGGGCGAGGGCGATCGCGAGGATGTCCAGGTCGATGGTTGCAAGCTGGTATTGGCGCTGCAACCATGCTAACCGGGATGTTGCTGGGGGGGATGCGGTTTCTGGGGCGGCGGCGGCAAATAAGGGTTCGGCGGGATGGCGTTGCAGCAGAAGTTCCACTTCTTCTAGGCTGATTTGCAGTCCCCGGTAGGGTGCGGTGGCGCGATCGGGACTGTAGAGGGACTCGGCGAGGAGTACGGCTTTGTGGATGAGGGTGTCTATGCGGTTGAGCCAGGGGAGTAATTCTTCGAGGGGGGTGGTGGTTGCTTCGCCCATTGTGCGGGGGTAAGGGATGTGTTTGGGTTGCGCGGATAGCTGGATGCGCGGGTACGATTGGGTATTGGTGAGCTTACTTTTAGTCTCCCACACTCACGGGGAAACTAATCTAACGAGTCATCAGCGATAGAGAAGGCGATCGCCGACAAGAATAACACCATTATGCCTGTAGAGTGCGTTAGGCGCTTTCTTGGGTTAGTGTTACTAACAATTCTGGGGTCTTTTATAATTAAGCTACGTCCCGTTCAAACTCGACCTATGACCTATACCCCATCTAAACTACTTAGCTTCGAGGAGTTTATCGCCCAATATGGGGATAATACACGCTATGAACTAATTGATGGAGAACTCAGAGACATGGAACCTACAGGCCCACACGAAGCGGTTGCTGGGAGTATTGCGGGTAGAATCTATGTCGAAATTTTCCGCAATAATTTAAACTGGTTGGTTCCAAAAACTTGTCTGATCAAACCACTATACGCTGAAGCTACAGCGCTGCGTCCTGACGTAGTTGTTTTAGATAAAGCAGAACTTAGACAAGAACCACTTTGGCAAAAAGAACCCGTTATTTGTAACGGGAGTACCATTAAGCTTGTGGCTGAAGTGGTCAGCACCAATTGGCAAGATGATTATGCTAGAAAAGTGGAAGAATACGCTGTTTTGAATATACCAGAGTATTGGATTGTGGACTTTCGCGGCTTGGGTGGTTTGCAATTTATCGGTAATCCAAAGCAACCTACTTTCACGATCTGCCAATTAGTTAACGGTGTGTACCAGCAGCAACAATATCGCTTGGGAGATACTATTTCTTCTTATCTATTTCCAAATTTACAATTGAGACTCGACGACATTATGCCGACCTGAAAGCGATCGCGTTCTCGATCGCGCTTTTGTGTGGGTGTGCGATCGCCTCGATTTTCGTCTATCGAGCCCGATCGCCTTTAGTCATTTTGAAATATCTCCTGTAAATTGCGATAGCCACGCTCCACCCGGAGAATTTCGATATCATCTTCAACAACATGATAAAATACGATGTAACCCATCATCAATATTCCTCGCTTGCCCAGGTCTGAGTTGAGCGTAGGACTTGCCCACATAAGGGAATCGTGCGAGGTGTGGGCACTTTTGGGTAAATGTTTGTACGAAGCGATCGCCAGCATCAACGCTACTTTGCAGAAAATACTCGGAAATTTCTTCTAAGTCTTGACAGGCGGGAGCAGTTATGCGTAAAGCTCTCATCGGGAGGTCGATCTGGCAGCTTCTACTTTACTCCGCAATCGAATCAGAACTTCATCAACATCTAAGACATCCCCTCGCTCTGCTGCCTCTATGCCCTGTTCAATTTTTAGTCGCGTTTGTTCCACCCAAGCTAAGTATTCTGGGGTTTCGTCGGAGTTTTGCTGTACTATCTCATCTGCAAGGAGCACGAGAGCGGTATCAATTGCATCTTCTAGGGAAACGTACCCACCTTGCTGTGCGAGGGATTGAAGAATTTGGCTCTGCTGCGAACTGAGGGTGATTTGCATATTTGTTCGGTGCTGAACGATCGCCTTTGAGTTTAACAGAGGTAAATTTCATTTTATTGCGGCGGTGCGACAGATATCGATCGCGTCCGCTGTCGCCGCTGATGGGGGCGCTGTGCCTGAAGCCGCTGGATGACCGGATGGCTGAACTGGGCTGCTTTTATGTCCGCTATATGGACGATTGGGTCATCTTGGCACCGACGCGCTGGAAGTTGCGGAACGCGATTAAGGCGGTGAATCAGGTGATGGCGGATTTGCGGGTGGAAAAGCACCCGGATAAGACCTTTATCGGGTGGATATCGCGGGGCTTTGATTTTTTGGGCTATTGGTTTTCACCATCGGGTTTGGGGATTGCCCTGAAGACGGTGGAGAGGTGTTTGGAGAAGGTTTCCCGGCTTTATGAGCAAGGTGCGACCGTTGGGCGCATTGGGGAATATGTGGGGCAGTGGTGGCAGTGAGTGCGAGGTGGGGTAGATATTGCGTTCCTTTGGATTTCTTTTGTTTCTTTTCCGCCATCCTCCATTGGGAATTTTTCATCACGGGAGTCTTTCTTTTCCAGTCGTTGCTTATAGCTACTCTCTGCTATTTCGCTTATATACTATTTGGTCTTTCGATAAGTCAATACCCTTAGGCTTAAACTATTTCTAATGCGTCGTAATCTAGGTCGTTTCCGTTATCCGCTATGTGACTTAGTTCGTCTAAGATTCTATTCCTAGTGTTTTCCACTTCTTCTTCTCGCTTCTTTCCTAACAAGAAGTTTATGAACATTGAGATGATTGTCATCGCGAAGCCTAATAGGACGATAATCACGACCCTCTCGCTCTCCATGACCGACATAACTGGGAGCATATTTCCTATCGATAGTGGAACGATCAGTTTCCACAATAATTTCACTATAAGTGAAATTAATTCGACTAGGGTTAACGGGATTATCGCCGACTCCTGGTTATTGCATGAACCCAGACATTCTTTACACCTTTTTATTAGCGCCCATAAATCTTCGACGCTATTGTAGCTCAGGAGGGTGATGGTTACATACTTATCGTATTCGTTTCCGGTCGCGCCCATCATTGCAAGGAGTGCCGTCGCTACAATGTCGCTCATTTCGTCTAGATTTTGTTTGAGGACTCCGCCGTATAGCTCTACGTTCCTCTCTCGCCAGTTTTGGGCTACCCGTACCTCGTCACTCCAGTCTAGTTCTCCCGTTGTCTTCTTGTTTAGAAGATATATTTTCTCTGATTCCAGCCTCGCTTTGAAAAGTTTTCGCAGATTCGCCTCTTTCGCTCCTGTCACCTGATTATCAGTTATCCATTTACCGATACTATCATACGCTTCTCCTGGGTCTACAGGTGTGCCATACTTACAGCGTACCTTCCCGTCTGCCGCCTGAGCTATGGCAGTTCGGATTAGCTTTCTTTTCTCAGTGCTATCCATGCCTTCGACTGGTTCCTCTTTCGTTTCCTCTCGCCAGACGCTCTTCGCTAGCGCGTTCTGCTGCACCACATGGGTCAATTCATGCGCTAACAACTCCTCCCACCTACGACTCCCTGGCTCATACGCTCCCTGCCGAAAGAACACATCCTGCCCTGTGGTAAACGCATAAGCCTGAATCGATCGCGCCAACCGATCCGCCTGCGCCCCCGTATGCACGCGCACGCCGCCAAAATCCGCCCCAAACGCCCGCTCCATCGGCTCCTTCACCGACGGCGACAGCGGCTGTCCCCCGCCTTTGGCACGCTGCAACTCCCCTTCCCACTCGCTAGAGAGTTCTCCCCCTGCATCGCCCGCCGATCGCACGGTTATCTGCCGTTGCACCCGTCCCGCTTCCCCACCGGCTGGTATCCTCTCCTCCTCCGACTGTGCATTCTGTTCACGGAATGGGGAACTGTGAATTTCGTCAACCACTTGTCGCGCCACCCGATCGGCCTCTTCTTCGTACATATCCCCTGGCGTGCCGAGGGTCAGCTTCCGCTGTACCAGCGCCCCAGTTGCGGGTAGCGCCAGTGTTGCATTTTCCAACCTCATCTCCTGGGACAAACCCCCGAATAAGGGTTGACGCTGAATCCTCCCCTGACTGACGGGCATCATACCCCCCAGCATTGGCATCTCGCCTACCATCGTGGCGTTTAGACTGGATGGGTGAATGTGGGGATGTGTCTCCATCAGCAGTCCCATTTGCCGATTGCCGATCGCCCCTTGCAGGTCGTGCTCCTGGTGTACCGGGGATTTTACGCTTGTTTTGGTAGGGTGCGATCGAGTGGGTGCTGCCGATTTCTTTTGGTGCGTGGTTTGTTTGTCCATTTGTTCCTCGTTCCACAATGTGTTTTGTACGAGTTGACTGCTGACCCAAATAGTCGGGGGAAAATTCGATCCTTACGTTCCTTCGCCTGCCGATGCCAATGCACCATAGGGTGCGAGTTCGGCTGGACTATCTGAGGGCTGTGACACTTCGCCATTCGCCTCGCTGTCTGCTTCGGCGAGGACTTCTTCTAGTACCTGTATTGCCCCGCTGATTCGCAGGATGGTCTCTCGCAAGTTGCGTTGTTTCGTTTCATATTCCGTGAGGAGTTTTTGTCCTGCTTCAAATTCGGCTTTGAGAGATTGGAGACGTTGTTCGAGTATTTGTTTCATAAGTCGAGTAGTCAATTATCGATTGACTTATTTCTTCCCATTTTCGGAAAATTAAACTTTTGTAGGCGGCTACATCCTAGGTTTGGAAAATTAAAAATCGATGTTTTATCAATCTTTTCTAGTTTCTAATATTGTTACCTTATGTTGCAAGTCATGGATTTCTGTTGTAGTCTTTTCTTGGTTTCCTTTTATCTCCTTTATTGCCTGAACAATCAACGCATTGAGCTGCGTCATATTTATTCTTTTGTACCCGTCTACATCCTCTTCTACCCAATCGGAAAACACACGCTCCACATCTTGCGCCAAAAAACCAACCTGTGGTTTTTCTAGCTTTATTTTTATCCTCTGGGATAATTCTTCCATCGCTTCTGAATACTGTTCATGCTGGAGCGGACTCTCCAACATCGCGTTTTCTATCTTCTTGAGAAAATAGTTAATATCTGCCCACTTAAACGATACTGGGTTGAGTTGTTCGATTGTATCTAGAGCATTTGCGATCGGCACAATGTCTGTTTTCAATCTCAAGTCGGAAGGATATGTATCACTACGGTTCCCCCAAACGGCTCTATGCTCATTCCCCAAATTAAGTTGTAACCATGGGTCATTTTGCCATAAACGATTACCCACCCAGTACCTTCCCTCAGTGTAAATATTGCCCTTCACATAAAGATTACCCTCAACATGTAACTTCTCCTTCGGTTCAGCCGTACCGATGCCGACTTTACCATCATGCGTAATTCTCAATCTTTCCTGTAGTGTGTTGCTACGTGAACCTGGAGCTTTTGTATAAAACACCAAATGACTAGAGTAATTATTATCAAGTGAACGAAGGCGGGCTGTGGGGTCACTTGTTCCTACGTCCGTACCGTTAAAGTCAATAGCGGCTCCAGCATTTGCTCCTCCTGAATGGTTAGATAATGTCAGAATTGGTCCTAATTCTTTTTCTTGATCTTGGCGAATTTCTAGTCGTGTCTTAGGTTGAGCAACACCGATACCAACGTTGCCTGTCAGGTGACTTGTTCCTGTCACCTTGAGATTGCCGCCAACATTCAAATCTTTCCGAAGAGTTGTATTATCTTCAACTGTCAAGGTATTGTTCAGTTGCGTAGTCCCTGTCACTGTCAACTTAGCATTTTTTTCTATTAAGTTTAGATTGCCGCCGACATTCAAATCCTTCTGAAGTGTTGTCTTCTCTTTTACAGTTAACGTATTGTTTAGTTCAGTTTTATCTGTTACTTCTAACCTTCCGCTAATGCTCAAACTGCCAGTAAGTTGGGCTAAATTGGGATTGTTATCTCCATGCGATCGCAGTGTTACTTCGCTATTTCCCCCCCCAGGCAACCGCAATCCACAATACTGACGAACACTCTCATCAATCTTAGTTATTTTTCCGTCAGTAACAGTCAGCTTGGCTAAAGCAATGGAACGTTCTGAGGCATCAAAATCAATGAGAGGTTCCTCGACAATCCGCCTATACCCATCTGTAGTATCCTCCTGTCGCGACTCCTTTTTTTCTGCATATTTAATAAATAGAGTGTTGTCTTTCTGCCCTGGCAAATCCACGATTCGCTCAGTGTGCAGGATGATTTGCTTTCCTTGTTTATCCACAACTGTACCAGGAGACACCTTAATCTTTAAACCACCCTCTTGAACTTCAGTCACCTTCAACCCTTCAGCAATACCTGAAACATGAAGGAGACGATTGTGACGTTGCTCTCGGTCAATATGGTATTTCTGTTCTAGCTCAAAATCATCTTCTAAAAGATACTGTCCGGCAAAATAATTGGGACGTTGGTAAATATCATTTACTGTCATTATCCTTCTCCTTGTATTGTTCAATAGTTCCCTGTTGTGTTCCCAAGAGTGTGTTTCCCTCTATAGGTTTTCCTTTTTCAGATTGTTTGTAAATCTTCAACCCACTAGATAGCTCAAACGGCTTGTTCTTAAACACTGTTTTTGGGTCAGCGTCGGCATAGTTGACTGTAATGGTCATTTTTCCTTTGACTTTGGTATTACTTAGATTTAGATTTGCCAAGTTTACATACCAAACTTTATTAGCAGCAAACTCTTCTGGGGTGATGGAGTGACTGACACGGACAGTCTTTCGACCTATTTCCCGTTTGTAAGGCTCTGCCTGTGCGGGACTCCCCTTGATACTGAGTACCAAAACTTCATCCGTCTCTTGCTCAACACTTGCTGTAATCTCACCGTTCTTTTCCAGCGGGACAGAATAACTCTGACCCGTAAGCCGCATTGTTGGTATCAGAATTTTAAGTGCATAATAGGTATGCGCTGGCTTCTCCTGGTCAATAATCGCCTTGGCAATTCGAGCCTGTTGCCAATACTTTTCTAGGTCAGGATCTGGTAAAGTTACCTGGACTTGAAAGTAGTGGGGCGGGTCGTCAAATTCAAAAACCTCAACTTTTTTAGGCAAATTAGAGCTTTCCAGATAAAGCTCCAGAATTTCCTTCAAGCCCGCCTTCGTGCCGCGCCGACGATACAATGGCACAATTTTACTGATAAACTGGCGCTTGGTTTCATCGCCCCACTCATCTCGCAGACTTAACGCCACCCAACCCGCCAACCAAGGCAAAAATTCACTCTGAGCTGTATCAGAGTCTTCTTTTATACCCGGATTAAAATAAGTATAGATGCTGTTAATGTCTTCTTCTAATCCGTGTTGTTTCGGAAACGGAACTTCAGGCTCGGCAGAGGATAAACCGCTCAAAATCCGCTCGAAAGCCAGTAAGAACCGCCCCAAAAACGGATCGGCTTGCTGGATGGCTGGCAGATACTCCAAATAACTACTTACTCTGCTGGATTGGTTATTGGTTTCCATTCTCCCCCCCTTTGTTCCATCATCGTAAAACTATTTTTATCAACTTGCACTGCCACCAATTCATTGTCATTGAGGATAATGCTAGTCAGGTTATTATTATCAGTAAGCTGCTCAGTTTTGGTAGTACCAGATACCTCAAGGTTGACCCCCCGAACGTAATCCACCCCAGGCAATCGATCCAGTAATTGATAAAGTTCAGAAATGTAGACATTCTGACCAAACGGCCAACCTTTGCCCTCCCAGTAGGTATGTGAGTTAAGGGGAGCGAAGAAATTTTCTACCTCCTTGATTGCCTTGTCTGGAACTGTCAATGGATTAGCACCATCCTCTAGATATAACTGCGCCCTAATTTTTAAATGCACATAATCGGGGGCTACGATGTGAAGGCGAGTAGTCAAGAGTCGCCATTCATCCAAGTATTCCATCAGAGCGTTGGTTAGCTCTTGTGTGGGTTTGGGTTCTTTGTCTATAGATTCCGGAACCACCACCAAACTTATATGTCCGGGTGCTTTTCTGGTTCTGGCTACCGAGTCTGTTTGACTCAGATTCCGTTCTGGTATGCAGCGCGATCGCCTAACCTGACCTTCAATTTTATCACTCTTCCATGCCAGCGCCAGTCGCTCAAAATCTTCACTACTAACTGCCCGATCGGGTTTTCGCAGGTCTAAAACAGTTTGTCGAATCGCTGCTTGTAAATCCCCTTCCAGCTTCCATTCAGGGCCATTGAGCAGCTTGAGAAACGTTTCCACATTCTTGTCGGTAACACGATTGACCCGATACAATACCATCTCCGTCAACCAAGCCAGCAGCTCAATCAGGATAATTCCGGTATCGCTTGAATTGTGGTCTGTCCACTCCGGACACTCGATCGGAATGAGAGAACGCGCTTCTTCTAAAAGGTCAGCATAGGTGCGGTCATCCAAATTCGGCAAAGGTAATGGCATTTTTATGCTCCCTCCTTTGGCAAGATCGAGCTAATAGTATGAGTGCCAGAGTAAATCAACTGCTCTGGAGATAAGTCTTTCGTCTGAGGGTCTGGTTCGACCTTTAAAGACCGAACGTGGTCTACCCCTCGAATTGACTGGATTTCTGCATATAAATCTGACTGTTGAGGCAAACGCCCCAAAGCCCATCCCTGACCTTTTTTTCCTCCTGTCAGGGGATGTAGAAATTTTTCCAACTGCTCAACGACTGCTGTTCTGACCGCATCCGCCGTCTCCAGGGATTTCGGAACCACCTCAGCCGTAACCGACGCAGCCTGCCACTCTGGGCCAGTAACTTGTAAGTATACACAGGGGTCACAACGCTCGCGCATATAAGCCTTCACCAGATCGATCAATGCCAGACTGGGAACAGGTTGAGGCGCTGTAGTTCTCGGCACGATCAGGATTCTGATTTGTCCAGCATTGTCAGCTTTCGCTTTGTTGTGTTTTTCTATTTCTCCTTCGTCTGGCTTGGGTTTTTTCGGGTCTAGCCACAAGTCAGGATCGAGCGGGTCAAATGGAGGGTTGTCTTTTTGATCCTGTGACTTCTGTTTAAAAGTAGGAGCGATCGCTTTTGCCCTAGCGACATCTGGTGAGGCTTCGTAAGCCAAATCCTCAAAGTCTTGAATCGTTACAGCGCGATCGCGGTGGCGAAGAAACTTGGGCCCTCGTTCTTTTACCCGATCGATAGATTCCTGTTCGGTTCCCCCCCCAGCAGCTTCCAGGTTAGTCACCTTTTCTATATATGGAACCGTAGTCTTTAGCTGAACAACAGTATTAGCAGCCAAATTTCCCCGCGTCCCGCCACCCGTTTGATACTGCCCGAAGCGAATATTGTTGCGTCCTTGAGGCGGCACCATCCCATACTGCCCATCCCCAAACCGCACTTCACCCGTCAACCGATCCAAGACATAATGGCGATCGCGCGGTCCCGAACCATAGAAGTCCCGCACTTTGTGCCAGCGGACCCATACCGCTTCTATCTCTCCAGCCTCATCCCTAAAAACTTTTACCGCCTCATTTCCCTCTAGAGACTCGATCGCTGCCCGTTCCTCAGCAGAGGGAATCTTGACTTCCTGCACTTCTAGCTGCTCACCTTGGAGTACGGGTTTTTGGACTGTACGGAAAATCTGACTGGTAGTGCCATCACTTGACCCTAAAATTTCATTTTCCAGGGTGATTGCCTGAGTTGCCCACATCGTGTTGGTCAGCAGTCGTCGCAGGCGAGGCGGTACGCGAAACTGACCTTGCTGCCAATTTACTCGCAACCAGAAAAGCTCTTGACCAAATTCCGAAGTTTTTTCCCAGTCAGTTGGGCCGATAAACTGAATCAGCCCTCGTTCAGCAAAAGTATTCGTTTCATCTTGAACTCCCAACCAAGACCACCCGGAAGGACTGGCATATTCCCAAACCAGTCGCACGGGTTCTGTATTGCTCGGTTGCACTGACTGTGGGGGTTCTACCTGAGCAAAAAGGCTTGTGTGTCGATTCGCAAACGGTTTGTCAAACCCCAGGTAGAGAGCCGGATATCGATCGGCTGTCGTCTTAAAAGGCTGAAAAGATTGCATAACTTTCGTTTTTTCGACTAAATCAAGAGTCAAGGCTGACCGGATCGTGACCGTTTGGCGATCGACATTGACTGCTTCTACTTCACATTCATATTCTTGTGTAGTGCTGCCATTAGTCGTAACAATTCGCAGGCGATCGCCTACCCTAAAATGCTTAACACTAGACAGCTTAAAAATTGTTTCCCCTTTCTTAGCTTCTGCTTTCAGGGTAGTGAAAAACTCCACTAATTTTCCAGCATCCCGATCTGCTGCTAATACTGGCTGTACGGTGACGGTTCTCTGTTCGAGATCGATTGCTTCAATTTCCTGTTCTTCTGTGCGATCGATCCACAGGCGATCGCCTACAGCCAAACCCGCGACACTAGCAAGCTTGAGAATTTTTTCTTTGGATTGTGCTTTTTCTCTAAGTGCAGTAGTTAAGAATTCTACATAATGAAAATCATTATAAGCACAACAAGCTGACAAAGAACCACTTGCTTCATAGCTATAGCTCAAACTCAACGACTCCACTGATGGGGGCTGAAAACTGGCTTCGCTAAACATGAAGACAGGAGGAGTGTTACTGTCTGGGCTTTTTTCAATGATAGCTGGTTTCCCATAATCGCCTTTAACAATCCGCGCCCGAATCCAATAGCAGGTTTCCCCATTAACCGTACCTCGATCTATTTTTGAAGGCAAGGTTAAACTCACTTTTCCACTACCAGTAAGTGTACTTGGGGATGTTTGAATTATGCTTGTTTTTGTCTCCTGATCCTTGCTCAGTCGGGTTTTTAACTCCAATTCTTCATTATTAATCGCTTCAATAATATTATCTTCCTGTGTACTACCCCCCGGAGCAATTCGGATAGAATTTTCTGTTACAAAACCCTTCGTACTTTTAACTTTTATTGTTGTTGAACCCGCAATCGCTTTTTCTGATAAAGTTGTTTCTAATATAGCTTTTTCTAATTGCTCCCAGGTATGACCATTCCATGCTTCCCACGCCATCTCCACACCGCCATCAATTTTGACAGGTAGTCCATTACTTAATTGCAAATCGATTGTAACTATAGCACCGGGTCTGGCAAAAACTTCCTTACTTGCAATATATAGGGTGTCATTAAAGCGAGGTTGTTCTCCAAAAGGGTAAAAGTCCTTACTGAGATCGAGGGGAACCGTGTTGAAGAAGCAGAAGTCAGGTGTTAAATTGTTCTGCTCGATCTTTGCACTAGCAGTGATGTTATTAACTATTGGAAGTTTTAAGAACCATACTCTAGTATCTTTTGGATGACTGTACTGGAGAGGTGTCTCAAGGGTAAGCGTTTTTATCTCAGAGTCAATACTGATAATTTTACAGTCTTCCTGGTTACTACTACCCGCAACTCGAATAATATTATTAACTAAATTAATGTTTGTAATATCTTTAAGCTTAAGCTGTGTTTTTCCTTTCACTGCTTCTTCATCAAGCGTTGTTCCTTTAATTGCATCTTTATCAAGTAATGCCTCAAGTAATGGCTGATTTAGTGATGCCTTTAACCAGCCAGCTTCTATGCCGTTTATCGTCTGATTTGTAAGAACTGGAAAATTTTGAGTAACTACTTCCAACTTACCATCTATTAGCTTGTTTTCAGTTATTTTCAGCACTTGCCAGCTACCATCCCAATACGACCAATTTATTAGTAGCTTTGCTAGGTCGGTTGCTTCAGACGAGTAAAATTCTAGAGTTATAGTTTTATTTCCAGGCAAGGTAAAAAGTTCATCGCAGGCTAAATACAGACAATGCTCAATCGGTTGTTCTGCTGTAAACGCCTCAAATGCAGCATCTTTTTTACCCGTTGCTTGTGAAGTGCGATCGCTATACTTGTCTTTCTCAGGTTCCCGCACAAACACCGCCTTCAGTTGGGCAGTCGTTACAACCAGTTCGCCATCGGTTTCAAACACCACTTCTTCTTCCTGTTCATCAGCAGGTGGGGCAGCGACCTGAGTGTGGGCAGGAACCAGCGCATCTACAGGACTCCTTTCTACTAAAGAAAAAGTCAGAGGCACCTTGGCAGGCTGAGGAGGCAATAGCTGAGTGCCAATTAAGTCGAGGAAAGCCAGGAAATTTTTGTCTGGGGCTTGGTTAAGGCGATCGCTCACCAGCGCCGCCATGCGCCCGAAAATGCGAATCAGCCCCCGTCCTGCATCCGTCTCTACTTTGACTTTTACTACCTTAAGAGACGAAATTTGACTGATTCTCTCCGCTAGGGTTGCATCTACGACAGTACCTCTAGTAGCGATGGTATCATTATTATCCTTAACGTCCTGATCCAGTGTCCGCCCTACCAGAGCGTTGGGTTCAACTTCAATAGACCCAGGTGGCTGCATTTTTACCTTCACTCGGCTGAGTCCCTCAATTTTGCTGAGCTTCTCTGCCAAGACTGTATCTATGACTGTACCTCTGGTGGCTATTATCTTTGCTTTTCCATCCTTAAGATCCTGATTAAGGATAAGACCAGCAAGCCTACTTTTATCTTTTGGATCGATCTCACTAGATCCAGGTGGTTGCCAACCCTTCACCTTCACTCGCTTAAGACCCTGAATCTTGATAATTTTATCAACTAGGTCTTTATCTATTACCTTGCCGCTGAAAGAAGCTATCAGCCCATGTTCATCTTTTACCTCCTCAGCCAACGTTCGACCGAGCAATAATTTTTCAAAATCTTGCGGTAGAACTTCACTGATTGTGAAATCCTCAACTAACGCCTCAGTCTGAGCGACAATATCTTCATAACTGCGATCGTCAATTTTTGGAGGCTGAATCGACATAATAATTACTGTAAATAAAACGGATACACCAAATTAAACCGATTATTAGTCGTGCGAACCTGATAATTAATTAAAATCAGCAATTGATTCGGCTGAGCTTCATCAGGATTAGCATCTACTTCCAGTAGATCGATACGTGGTTCCCAGTCAATCAGCGCTTGACGCACTTCGTCAATGACTTGTCCGATCGTGCCAGGGCTATTATTGGCAAAGACCAGATCGTGAATGCCACACCCAAAATCAGGTCGCATAATGCGATCGCCTTTAGCAGTACCCAGAATCATCAAAATCGACTGGCGAACGCAATCTTCATAGCGTGCCATTTCGATTTTTCCGGCACTGTTGATCTTCACCGGCGATGTCCATCCCACCCCTAAAAAATCTGCATTCATTTACATTCCCTTCACGCGAACTTGAGTCACCAAAATATTCAACGAAGAGCCAGTGGGGATCGCCACCGCTTTGCTATCCCGCAGCAAAACAGGCTGTCCCATTACCTTGACTCGGAGTGCAGCACTCACCCACTGCGCCATTACGCAAGGGCCAACGTTAGCTGGCGGTGGTGGATTGACGCAACCTGCAACGGTATAGGGAAATACCTGAGTCACCACAGGTTGTCCCATCACTTTAACTCTGGGATTAGGGGCTGTGGGTTGTGCTTGTCCCCCATGAGCGCAAATAACACTCGCCCCAGCGTGTAACAAATATCCCGGCATTTCAAATTACCTCCAACGCACCATCGTTAATTTTCACGCCTGCCATGCACTTCAAAGCCATGCCAGCATTAGCTTGAATATTGCAATTAGAATTGGCTTTTACCTCAACTTTTGAATTTGCTTTAATTTCACAATTTTGCTGAGTTTGAATAGCTAAATTTTTACATTTGATAGAAATATCTCCATCGCTGCTTTCCAGACTGATTTTACCTTTAGCTTTTATCGAAATATCTTTTTCTCCTTCGATGCTAATCGCGTTATTTTTTGAATCGATGACGATCTGGTTTTTGCCAGTACCATCGCAGATAGTAATCTTCTCGGCATTTTCCGTATCGTCCAGAATAATCTGATGACCGCTGCGGGATTTAATTACCCGCAGATTGTTTTTGCCATCGGTATTAGATTCAGGCGGCTTATCTTGACCATTCCAAAGCCCCCCCAAAATATAAGGAGAAGAAATATCGCCGCGATCGAAAGCCACTAACACCTCATCATCGACTTCCGGCAAAAAGTAGATTCCCCGCTGCTTCCCCGCCATCGGTGTCAATACCCTCGCCCAGTAACTTTCATCTGTCTCGGAAAGGCAAGGAAATTTTACCCTGACTCGCCCCAATCCCTCCTCATCTTTGTTATTGGTCACGATGCCTACAGTGACACCGTAAAATCGATCGCTTTCTTGATTTGCATCCTGTAAATAGGACAATAGATTATTTCCCATCACGCCGCATTCCTCCTGACCGAAAATTCCGTGCGATATCCTAAATCTTCCGAATAAATATGAGTGACTGAAGTTAGATAATAAAGACCACTAAAACGTTTACCCAATCCAGTCATTTCGATAGTATGACCGACACGCAATTCTGGATTTCCATGACACATACCTTCACCCGTAATATAAGCGAGAGCCATATCATTATACTGTCCTTTAGCTATTTGTTCTGCTTCCGCTTGACTTAATACAGGCTCATTAATAATAACATGAGTGGCTTTACCGAAAGCGCGATTAGTATTTTTTGGTCCGCTAGTGCTTCCTTTCATGGTAGTGGTTTCATCGCCAGCACCCGCTTTGCCAACCAGAGCTTTTTTCTGCTTCACATCCCAGATATGCACTTCTACCTGTCCCACCTGGCTCATCGTACTCAAGCGAGGCGAAAATTCTATTAAATCGTCGCTTCGATTGAGCGTCAAAACCTTTTGAGTATTATTTTGGTGCGATCGAAAGTATAAGGTTTTGCCTTCTACTGTCACCTCATACCCAATGCGCTTAGCCCGTTGCTGGAGAAATTCTAAATCGGTTTGGTTGGCTTGGAAAATATATTCCAATTTTATACTGGTATCTTTAACTTTGCAACTAATTCCCTGTTCCCCAGCTATTTTACTAGCAATATCGCTATCTTTCATCTGAGTAAAAGAGCGAGTTTTACAGCCCCTTAACAGTCGATGGCGCAAATCGTGACCCCGCACCACTAAAATCGGAGTTGCCGTTTGGGAAAATTCCGGTTCTAATCCAGTAATTTCTCCAACAACTAAAGTTTTTAAAGTGTTCCCGTACCCCATTTGAATTTCGATCGTATTCCCAATATCAAACAATTCACTATCTGCCCAAGTAATTTGGCTTTTTACCAGATTCCAGTTCACCAATTCGAGGGTAAACATAGCGGGTATGTCCAAATCTTCGGAAACAGTTACGGAGAGTAGATCCACCTTTGTTTCCATAGGTAAGCGGTTTCCTTTAATCAGGACGTTCAACTTAGGAACTAATGAGTCAACTCCACTAGGGTTAGGCACTGTAATTATTGCCTCCCTTGCGTAATGCTATCCGCACGCCTTGGCGGTATCGTCAAAGATGTACCGGGTTCCAATAAACGCGGATTATCCATGTTATTTTCTTTGGCAATCAACCGCCACATAGCAGGATCGTTATATTCTTGCGTGGCGATGCTGCTGAGAGTTTCTCCTTGCTTAACAATCCGAATCGGGTCGTCTATTGGATTTTCAATTTTTTTCTCTTGTATGGGGTCTTGCCACTCCTGAAAATTGCAACTCAATTTAGCAGAAACGGGAGTTCCATCTTCTAAAAAATGGGTAAAAGTTTTAGTTAAAGATTTAAGAATTCCCAGAGGTAATAAGACATTTTTACCCCAAATTAATTGGCATAAAGGGGGTCGGCAGGCATTTTTCCCCTTTAGAGTTAAGCTGTAGATTTGTTTGGTATAGTTTTGAACGTTTTCCGGCGGATATTTCCCTAATATTGTGGTATCAAAAAATAACTCAATGGTTAAAGTGGCTGGACCAGGATCGGCGACAGGGCCGTTTTTATCTTCACTCCAACCTGTTTTGCTAATCGCAACTTGGTTGGGATTAAATAAGACTTGTATTTCTTTGGTAGGTTTTCCTTGAGTTTGGTCTTCAATTAGAATTTTTAGTTTTTCTAGCGCCATCGTTTTTGTCCTCTTCGCTCACTTTCGATCGCGAGCCGTCGTATCAGTTTACGCTCTACTTTGTCTGCTAAACTATCCAGATCAATCTGAGTTTGGCTGCTTGTCTGAATAGGAGACGAATACTGTACTTGTATAGCTGAACTTGCAGAACTATTGGGAAAAGTCCTGGCAGAATTGTTAGTATCAGTATGGGGAACAGTTCTGGCGATCGCAACTTCAGTTGCTTTTCTCTGTTCTGCCTTTTCTCCTGGGCGATATTGTTTACTAACTAGATCCTGACTCCCATTAGCTGCTACTGTTCTGGTGCTGGGTAATGGAGGAACAGACCATAAAAGTTGGGTATCCAATCCCTCCCAGCTAGGGACTATATTTGGCTTAACTAATAACTGTGAATTTCGTCCGGTTAACTCCGTCTTTTTTGCGCCTAACTCCTCCGTAGGAGTTAATAGCATATTTCGAGTTTTGGTAGCCTGATTTATAACTTTTACTGTAGAGCCATACCCTTCATTTGTCAATACCCTATCTGCCATTATTTCGCCAAACAAAGGAGCAGTTGGCGATACCATTTCCGAAATCGAGTCCGGCGTAAACTTAACTAGGGGGAGTGTTGATTTCCCCAGTTCGCTGCTAACTGACTTTCCGGGCCTACTTGGGGATAATATATCGGCAGATTGAGTGGCTGAGTCTAATTTAGCCTGAATAACAGGCAATTGGTTAACTGAGATTTTGGAAAACTCTAAGTTAGAATTTGAATTTATCGGATTAGCTGACTGATTAGGCTGCCCAATATTGTCTAAATTTTTTGAACCTGAATTAATATAAACCAAAGATTCGGCTAGAGTCTCAGAAATACTTTCAGGAATGTGATTTTGTTTTTGGTCGTTTACTTCACTTAGTTGCGAGCTTTGCCGAGGCAAGTTATGAAGTAAGGTTGATTCGCTACCAGGAGCAAATTTTGCTTGAATAATGGGTACTTCTTTTCGATGTACTTTCGGGACAGATGAAGTTTCTGAGAGATTAACTTTTTCCCCATTATTGTCTGGAATAGGTAGAGGCTGAGCGTAAACGAGGGGAAGATGATTCGCTGATTGAGTCGTTACACTAGACCAGCGCCGCTCCATTAGTGCGAGTAAGGGTAGCCGATCGCTCAATCGTTGCGATCGCGAAATAATCGCTCCTGCTAACTTAGAAGTATTAATCAGCCCTGGCTTTTCTAAAGGGCGCATCAGTCGCGCTTGGAACTTTTGGTCAATCCCATCCTGCCAACTGGTTCGTTCTGTTAAATAGGGCTTAAGTTGTGACATAATTTATACCCAAGCCTATCGGACCAAAAGTTACAGGTTTATCAATACCCTGGTGAATCAACTCCAGTCTTTCAACCGCCACTTCAGTAGCATTACTAGCATTAAAAGTAGGGCCAGACCACTTCACAGGATAAGCATTTTTAAAATTCCATAACATCACAGGAATTTGTTGGCGGGTCAGCAAAATAATCGTGACATTTTTAAGTTGAATATTGCCTTGAGTTGTCGATTGATACCAAGTCCAAAGCGTATCGTTCGATGTCAGACCGTGACTTAACACAAGATTTGGGTATCGAGTGCGTCTGGGAAATTGATGGCTATATCCATTCACTCCTCCTTCTTGATAGGATTCAAATTCAATTTCGCTTTCCAGTCCCGTAATCTCACTAAAACCACCCGTTATTAACCCTTCAATTTCGAGATAAAAGTTAGAACCGTTATAAGGATCGAAACGAATGCCTGTTAAGCTATTTGCGAAACTTAAACCCACATTTAACAGTGTTTTTTCCACGATTTACTCCTCAATGACTGCTCAACTAAAAACTAGACCCCAATCCCTCGTTTAACGTTTGATTGATTCGCATAACTTCAGCAACCCACTGCTGTCTTTCTCGGTGTTCAAATCTCATAATTTGTTCGTAAGACCAGTGAAAGTGATAGGCAATATAAGCTACCTCCTCAAGCAATCGTTCTGAGGGGTAGCAAACTACTCCCCCGCTGGCACAGTTTCAACCTCAAATTCTCCTTGACAATGAGGACAAGCAACGAGGAAGCGACTGTGACCGTTTTGGTTGATGCGCTGGTAGAAATCTTGCAAGTAAACCAAATCGGCAGAAAAGAGGTTTTCAATCATTTTCGGATTGATATGTTCGACATCTCCCAACCGAACGATCGTCCTTGATAGAAGAATAATCACCAAATAAGCTGAATTTGATTGAACGCGCGGATCTCGCAGTGGTGCAATTTCGTCGAATGCAGTAGCTAATCGCATCGTTCCTGCTCGATGGACATTACCTTCTGGGTCTATATATCCTTGAGGTAAAGTAAAGGGAAATTCAGTCTGCGGTATCATGGGGGAATTTAAACTTACGACCATTTATCAACGCTGATGCCTTCATGGGCAATTTCTAAAGTCTCAACGGCCACTTCATTAGAAGTCGCATTAAAGTCAGGCCCCGACCAAGTGACAGGCCAGCAATGAGTTAAATTCCAGCGAATTTTTTCTTGACCTGTTTCATCTAAGAGAACAATGGAGATATCTTTTCTGTACTCAGCACCCCCTTTCACTGTATTTTCCCGCCACTTCCAGAGTTCTTGATTATTGGTTGTGCCTCGCTTCAGAGTGATATTATTGTAGGTTACTAAACCTGGCAGTTTTCTGACGGTTGGCGGATCGGTTCCTTCCCGATATTCGGCGGGAGTTTGGGTGGAGTTGAGTCCGCTACATTCTCGAAAACCAGCATGGATAATGCCATTCCATTCAACCCAGAAGCGATAACTTAAATAGGGATCTGGTTTGTGGGGGGCTTTTAGATCTGGCATGGTGAATCCTCCTGTTCAAAATTATTAAGGTTGAGTCGTTGAATTAACTCCAGCCGTCCCGTGGATGAGGCGAACGACAATAAACTCGTTGGGTTTAGTCGGTGCTAATCCAATTTCCGTGACGACTGTGCCGATATCGCGCATTTCTGGCGGATTAGTTTCGCTGTCGCATTTAATGTAAAACGCTTCTTGGGGAGTTCGTCCTTGCAATGCGCCTTTTCGCAGTAATGATTCTAAATAAGTGGTTAATTCGCGTTCAATACGCACCCACAATTTGAAATCATTTGGCTCGAAAACAACATCCTCTAAGTTTCTCTCTATCCAGCGAAGAACGGTTAAGAATAATCGCCGGACGTTGATATATTGCCAATCTGGATTTTGGCTTAAAGTGCGACCTCCCCAAATGCGAATGCCTCTACCTTTGAAGACGCGCAAGCAGTTTATGCTTGGTGGTTCATTTGAGTTGTTCTTTGGGTTTAATGCGTCTTGCTCATCGCTAGACAAGGAAACGCTCAAATCTAAGACTCCTTCTAAGGGATAATTAGCTGGAGTCTGAGGAAAACCATAGGTGCGATCGCCTTGAGCGTAAATTCCAGCAATATGACCGCAAGGCGGAACTTCTATAAGTTTCGGGGTAGGGGTAGCTGGGTCTAAAACTTTAATCCAGGGGAAGTACAAAGCACCGTTATTGCTTTGCAGGCTATCTCTTTGTTTGGTTATTTCCTGTTTATTAGGCAGGGAGTCCAGAATAGCAAAGCGATCGCCCATCTTATCGCAATGATCCAGAACAAGTGTCTGCATCTCTTCTACCCAGTGCGATTCCGAACTTCGCATCATAATATCTGGAGCGCAAACCAAATCGATGGTGTCCAGAGATTCTATTGCTGCGAGTCCTTGTTTAAGTGCTTCTTGTTCAGCATTTTGTAAAGGAACCACATAGCACAGACGACCTCCGTTTTCAAAAAAACCGCGTACTGCATGAGCAAGGTAACTTCCAGATGACGCCTGAACAAAGAATTGCTCAAACTGGGGCCAAAGCTTTAATAGATTCGGTTGATTAGCATCTTCTTCTTTTTCTTTTTTTTCCGCATTTTTAACCTTCGTCACACCCAAGAATGCAGGGACTCCTGTGATTAAGTCGGGAGAAGGGGCAGGAAATATTTGCTCCAGGTAGACACCTGCTGTTGTACGTCGTTTTTGGTCTGTCAGCATTTTAAGTTCCCCTGGAAAATCGCTACTATTTACCTGGTTCAGACCACTGGCTAAGATTGAAGATGACAAACTCTGCCGGTTTGACTATAGCCACACCTATTTCAGTTATAACTTGGCCTTGTTCGCGCAATTCAGGTGGATTGGTTTCTTCATCGCATTTAACGTAGAAAGCTTGTTCTGGTGTACTGCCAAACAGAGCACCGCTCCGCCAAACGGTCATCAGAAAAGAAGTCACATTCCGACGGATTTTCGCCCAGAGTTCCGGAGAATTCGGCTCAAACACTGTCCACTGAGTCCCGTGGTCGATCGACTTTTTCAGATAGTTAAATAGGCGACGTACATTAATATATTTGAACTCGCCATTGGCATCGCCTCCAATGGTGCGCGCGCCCCACACCCGAATATTGCCGTTGAGATTGCGAATGCAGTTGATTCCTTTGGGATTTAGACCATCTTGTTGATTTTTGCTGAGATTTTGCTTGAGTCCCCGCGCTCCAAACACAATTTCATTTGCTGGTGCTTTATGAACCCCCCTTTCTGCATCTACGCGAGCGTAAATTCCAGCAATGTGACCGCTAGGCGGTACATATTTTTCCTTTTTGCTGTCCTCCGGATCGAAAACTTGAATCCAAGGGAAGTAGAATGCACCATACTCGGAGTCAGGCGGTTTATTTGTTGGTTTAAGAATATTGGTATGGTCAGCATCCTCTGTGCAATCTAGTATGGCAAAGCGATCGCGCATTTTTTTACAATGTTCAACAATCATTTGTCCTAGGCTGATATTGCAACCCGGTGCAGCGACAATGGCTATTTCATCGATCGCTTCAAATTTTTCCAAAGCATTATTAATATCGGTGTCACCGTTGACTTGTACTACATAGCAGCGCGTCCCCCCATTTCTAAAAAAACCATAAACGGCATGAGCCAAGTGAGGGGTTTCTGTCTTTGGTTTCTGAGTGTCGGAACTTGAAAGACTGCCAAAGAATTTCTCAAATTCACTGAAGTTCGTGCATAGTTTAACCTCATTTGGTGGTACTAATATGTTCTGAGTTGTTTTCTCTACTTCACCTGATCTTGAGGTTAAGGTGGCGGTTGTGCTTTGTGATGAACTCCTAGCAGACTTTGTTCGTGTAGAACTGCTAGTACCTGAAATGCCTTGGTCTGTTGATGTGGCTACCTCACCTCCTGGGAGTTGAGAACTTGTACTCTCTACATTCTCTCCGCTTCTCTTAGCTTCTAGTTGTGAATTAGCTGGCTCTTGTGGTGCAGAAGGCTGAGAAGAAGGAATGATACCAATAAACCCAGCAGTACTTGTCCCAACTCCTGTAATGGGGGCAGAACCAGAGGGAACTTCCTCAACATATACGCCTGGAGAAGAATAATTTGGCATTGCGCTTGATTCCTTTAAAAAAACTAAACAACTACCGTTTTGGCTTTGGAAAAGCCTGGCTAGATTTTGGATTGATAATTTTCTAAGAAGTATTTATTTTTGAGGTGGCTAAATTAGTTAAATTATTAGCTTGTAAACTTAAATTTATAGGTTCAAGGATCTGACCTTGACTTATCTCTACGCTTTGAGAAACTTCCTCGTATCCTCTGGCATAAACTTTAATAGTGATAGTTTTCTTTTGTTGTGGTTTGCATACTTCTAATCCATGTAGGAAATAGTCCCCGTCTTTATCGCTAAAGGCAGATTCAGAACTGCCGGCAACTTGCACTTTTGCCATAAAAATGGGGCAATTTTTACTATCCGTAATTCGCCCCTTGATTGCAGTGGGTGGTAGGCCGATAGGAGTCCAAGTAATTCTATCGTTGTTAAAATAGACTACTTTTATTGTTTCAGAGTTAGCTACACCGTAGCGCGTTCCTGCACTTGGCCGTGAAACAGTTAATGTATAGCATTCATCAGCATCAGGCAAGTCTACGAAGTAAAACCATCCGTCAATAGCAGTTAGAGTTCGGTCAGGACGCTTAACCATTTTTTCCCAACTCTTAGCATACTGGAGAGCGTGTAAATCGAGCCAATTTTTGAATTTGCCTTGTTTTTGGCTAACTTCCACTAAGGCCCCAGCAATCGCTAACTTAGTTTCAGCATCTATAACTCGCCCTGCGATCGCCACCCGATTTTTTGTCTGTTCCTTTGCTGACATGATTTTATTCTCTTAATTGAGAATAATTTATTATCGACTCCTGCACAAGCTTTCCAGCTTCTACAGGTTCATGGACATCTACCGCAATGGTAACAGTGTAGCTCAGAATTGCTTTGGGCTTGCCTCCCATCACTTGCCAGAATTCAGACCAATTTTGGGATTGAGGTGGACGCAAAGCCATTGTTCGCAAGGGAGGTTCTTTTCCCTGGAGACTACCACGCAAAAACTCAGTGGGAATTTTGGGGTAGCGCATCAGTATCTTCATAACTTCACCTAAAAATCGGTGTTCATCTCGCTCACTTTGATCTTTTTGAACGCTCTCGCTTTTTTTCACCCAAACTGTAATTAAATAGGAACAATCAACTCTGACTGGAGGGGGATATTTGAGCGCGCTTCCATTAGTTTGACGCTCTACGATCCACTCATTGCTACGCAATTCTAGGTTTTCTCGAATGTCATAGAGAAATAAGTTAATCGTAGTAGCAACTGCATCTGTGCTGCTAGCCACCTCCTTATCAGGGGCAGCAAAGCTAATTCCAAAATCAGTAGACCTCCATTTTTTAGAAAGTTCTTGACTGAGTAATTCTTGCAGAGTTTCATCTAAGTCTTGAATCATTGATTTAAGCGATGTCTCGCACAGGTGTCACTACCGACCACTAGAACAAATTAAACAATTTAATTTTTTTCCGAATCGCCAAGAATAATATCTGACGATCGATCGCAGCCTTATGAAAAAATAGATGCGTGACAATTCAATTTTTTATCCTCAACCTGGTAATGATGCAACACCTGTTGACAGAGGTAATACTTTTTCTCGTTTAGTTGGGAACCAACTAGCTGTCTTCTATCTTTCGATAGACCAACTCTATTTTTTTAGATTGATGCTTGTCAAGGGGGTAAGACCCCTTTTTTTGGTTATTTATATTAAGAAAATCTACAGACTGTAAAAATTTAACGCCTAGTCGCAAACAATACCGTCTGAAGCGTCTTGCGATCGCTTACCGCAGGAAGTAAAAACGCCAGTTCCAGAATTCGGGGTGCATTTAAGTGGTGACAGAGGTACGATCGCTTTATGCCCCCAACGGCTGCACGCTACAGGTCGTTTTCTGCAAGCTCACTCAACAAGCGATCGCCCTCCTGACGGCCCGCACCCCAACTGTTGCCCTAAACGGGTATCCCCAAATCTTGCCCTAGTAATGGAATAGTTTTTTGAGAGTATCACATAAATGAGGCGGTGGGGACTCAGCCGTTTCCACCGACACGACTGAGGCATCATTAATCCTCGCCGATCACATAACTGGCGATCGCCACCATCACCCACAGAAATTGGTGAAGCTATCGCGCCGACTGAGAATCACCACCGATACACTCATAGGTTTCCCCAAGCCCTAAATCGCATCTGGTAATTCGCGTTCCACAAACCGCACGCGCGGATGTCGGTAAACTGCAACTGTCACCCCTATGGCTAGAATTTCCATCGTAATAAATAGCAAGCCAATACCGCGGCCCGGCCCCACGCCAATGATTTGACCGATGCTTCCAGCTAATAAACCATCAGTCGCCATTAGAGGTTCAAAGATTCGTTCAGTTAGAGGGCCAGCCACAACATAGGCGAGGGGGATGCACGAGAAACAAATCATATTAATTGTGGCAAAGACTCGGCCTTGAATATTGGGAGCCACTTTTCGGAGTAAGATGGCATCGCACCAGCCATTGATGAGCGGTAAGCTGAAGAAAAACAAGAAGAAAGCCAGAGCAAAAAGGGCGGCATCGGCGCGTAATCCCAATGCTAAAATGCACAGTTGACTGAGAAAGGCAAAACCAAATACGCCACGAATTAAAGTTCTGGGACCTCCCCAAATACTCATAACTACACTACCCAGCAGCATCCCGGCACCGCCGAGGGATTGAATGGTTCCGAGAACGGTAACAGAAGTAAAAGAAAGTACCAGTGGCGGGAATAAAACTTCAATCAGTCCAAAAACAAAATTATTGATAGCGAAAACAATTAGCAAAGCTAAAAGTCCGGGTCTAACAGTAATATAAGTCCAACCTTCAAGTGCCTCGCGCCAGAGAGAGGCTTTTCCATTAACTGGAACCGCAGCAGTCTTAGCGTCAGGAAAGCGAACCAGCAATAGGGTGGTGAGGGCAAACAGGAAGGGGGCAAAGTCAATTAAAATGACACCTTCAAGTTGGACGATTCCCAGCAAGAATCCTGCTAGCAGCGGTGAAATTAGCTGGGCGCACGCTTCTCCTGATTGAACCATACCGCTAGTACGCGGCAAGTGTTCCTTCGGTACTAATAAAGAGGTCGAAGCAGTGTAAGCTGGCAACTGAAACGCTTTGCAGAGGGAACTGAGGCTGACGGCGATGTAGATGTGCCAAATTTCCAGCCTGCCAGCGACCAGTAAGAGAGCGATCACCACTGTACTTAGACCTGCCCCGGAGTCAGACAGAATCATGCAATTGCGTCGATTCCATCGGTCAACTAAGGCACCTGCAACCGAAGAAATTAAAATACTGGGTAGGAGAGCAAATAGCAAAATTAGAGAGAATTGGGTGACTGAACCTGTACGCTGATAGACCCAAACTCCTAAAGCAAAGCTCGTCAGACCAGATCCCATCAGGGAGATCAGTTGTCCGAACCAGACGAGAAGAAAAACGCGTATCTTATGGAACGGAGGGAGTTTCGTCATTCAGCATCTTCTCTACAGTTTTTATGGAATCGTTAAAAAGCGGACATATAGCAGGTAACAGGTAACAGTGCTAAAAGCCTTTTGTTGTCTAAGTTCTAGCATTGGTTCATGTCCTAACCGCCTGATCTGTTGCTATATGTCTTATTTTTGTGAGTATTGCTGAAAAATAAGCTCTTATTTCTCAAGCCTGACTAAAAGCTCCCAATTATAAACATCAGGTTCGTCAACGCCAAAAATATCCTTGAGATTGGAGATTGCAATATCAGAATCGTCAAAAGAAACTTCAAAGCTGAGTCGTTTAAAGCCTGCTTCCTTGAAAATTCGATTCAACCGTAAGGGGGTGTAATATATCTGGCGAGAATTCCACCTGTTGTCATAGCAGGCACTATGGGCTAAATTAATTTGCCCATCAGTTAACCAATGAGCTTTAGATTGAACTAGATAAGCAATCTCCAAGTCACAAAAAATACTGGGGAAAAAACCGTAAAGCCTACCACCTGGTTTGAGAATTTTATAAAACTCATCAATCATCTGACGATTTTGATCGTCTTCCCCCGCAACAACTGAATTAACAACAAGGACATAATCAAATTTTTCTTGCCAATCTGGGTATTCTTCCACTAATTTGGTAGAATCAGCAACTTGAAAATTTAATTGTTGATTTTTTAATTTTGTATCTCCATTTGTCTCTTGCCAATTATTTTTGGCTCTTTCTATCGCATTTTCAGCAAAGTCAGTACAGTAAACTTGTCCAATCTGAGGACAGAGAGTTAGCAAGGTTTTCTGAAGTCCTATTTCCGAACCACAACCCGGAATTAGAACTTTTATGTCGGGAGAATTTGGGATTTTAAAATTAGGGGATTGAAGAGGATTGATGAGATTTTCGCAAATTTGAGGATCTTTTGTCAGGCTGTAAGTATGATTAGAATAATTTTGGTGAACTTTATTCCAAGTATCTTTTTCGTCTTCTGAAGGAGAAGAATAAGAGGGAATGAGCCATTTGTGTTCGTTAGCATTCATAATTGATTCACTTGCAAAATAGTTAGTAGAGGATGAACTTGACTTTATATTTGGGAGTAAAGCCTTTTAATTATAGCTCTTCTGAATGAGATTGTGCTACATCCAAACTAATTTTTAGTTGTGCAGCTAATTCCTGTACGTGAGGTTTTTGCATCATGGTCATGTGGTTTCCCGAAATCAGATAATTTTCGGTAGTTGTAGAAAATTTGCTCCAGCCTAATGTTGGATTTTTTAGCAAATCAGTTAGCCCCTCCATAGCCACATCAATTGCATCTATTTCGCTGGCGCGGAAAACAGAAATCCGATTGGGGAGTACCTGTTCTGGGTAATAATTACGATGGGCTTTAGTATTAGCCTTGTAAACTTCCACTAAACCCCTAAATGACTTACTTGCTACATCTTTAGGTAAGGAATTCAACTCGATCCATTTTTCTTTTAGATAATCCAATTGTTCCTCTTGGTTCAGGGAAGCAAAAGTCTCTTTGGATAACTTCCATTGAGGATAAAACATATATTCCATATAATTGGCAAACTCGGTATAATCTAGATCATTTTCATGAACTGAAATTGACTTTTTACTAAAAATTGGCGCTACAGCATCGATAATTGCCACAAGAGCGACTTCATGCCCCTGTTTCTGCAACTGCTGGGCTATCTCAAAAACAACTAAACCTCCAAACGAATGCCCTCCCAGGAGGTAGGGTCCCTGGCTTTGAACGGTCTGTATTGCCTGAATATAGTAGGCAGCCATATCTTCCACCTGTGTGAGAGGTTCTGATTCTCCGTCAAGACCTCGTGCTTGTAGACCGTAAAACGGTTGATCTGAACCCAGATGACGTGCTAGATCGTAAAAGTAAAGAACATTTCCGCCAATGCCAGGTACGCAGAAGAAAGGTTTCTTGGAACCGCTAGAGTGAATCGGGATCAAAGGAGACCATCTGCCAGAATCTCTTGACGAACGAATATGAATGGCTAACTGTTCGATAGTTGGACTGGAGAAAAGGGTTGCTAAAGGTAGATTTGTTCCAAATTGCTGTTCAAGACGCGCCATTAGCCGTACAGCTAAAAGAGAATGACCTCCCATCGTAAAAAAGTTGCCTCTAACTCCTACGGGATATACACCGAGAACTTCTGACCAAATTTGTGAAAGCTGTAATTCTAGTGTGTCGTGGGGGTCAACAAAACAGGTTTCATTCCAAAAGTGAGAACTATCTGGCGCTATTAGGGCGCGACGGTCTAGTTTCCCGTTAGGGGTAAGGGGTATTGCTTCCAAAAGGACAAACGCAGACGGGATCATGTAATCAGGCAGCTTTTGTTTGAGGTAATCGCGCAGTCTATCTGTGATTGTGTGCTGCAACGTTTTCAATAACCCCTGTTCTTCTGGGAGTTTTTTTACACTTACACACTCGGTTTGATAAAAAACGCGCTCTGGGATGAGATTAGAGACAATATAAGCAACAAGACGCTTATTACCAGGAATGTCTTCACGGGCAACAACTACTGCTTCTTGCACATCTGGGTATTGAGCTAGTACCTGTTCAATTTCTCCGATTTCAATGCGGAAGCCACGAATCTTTACCTGGTTATCAATGCGACCGAGATATTCGATATTACCATCGGGCAAGTAGCGAACCAAATCTCCAGTTTTGTAGAGACGCGAAGTGGGAGAGTCACTAAAGGAATTGCGAATGAAACGCTCATCGGTCAAATTGGGCTGATTGAGGTATCCCCGTGCCAAACCAGCACCACCGATGTGCAACTCACCGGGAACGCCAACAGGTACAGGTTGTCCATTCCGATCTAAAATATAGGTCTGGACATTACCAAGGGGACGACCGATCGGCAACTCCTTTAATGTCGTGTCCGCTACCGATAAATCATATATCGTTGCCCCCACAGTAGCTTCTGTCGGGCCGTAATTATTCACCAGACGAACTCGCTGTTCCACACACTCAAGCCAAGTTTTCAGTCGTTCGGGCAGTGCTTTTTCTCCGCCAATGATTATTAAGCGCAATGATGAGGGTAATACCACCGTTTCTTGAGTCAAGAAAGCAGTCAGTTCGTGCCAGTAGGCTGTCGGCAAAGCCATGACAGTGATTTCCCAATTCTTGCAATTTTGCAAAAATCCCTCAATGGAGTCCAGCATGGAATCAGTACGCAAGACAAGCGTCGCACCAGAAATCAGGCTGGTATAGATTTCTTCGGCACTGACATCAAAACTAATCGAGGAGAATTGCAGAATCCGATCTGCGCTTCTCCCAAAGGGAGAAGCCAAGGGCGAACGCAGCAGCGCTTCGCTATCACACTGGTCTATTTCATATTCAGCACTCGCAACCGTTGTGTAATTGACTAGCGATTCATGTTGGATTAAAACACCTTTGGGTTTTCCTGTAGACCCTGATGTGTAGATAACATAAGCCAAGTTTTCTGGCTTTACTCCGCTTGACAGGTTTTCTTCGCTGTGGGAAGCAATTTCTTTCCAGTCTGAGTCTAAGCAGATAACACGCGCTGAGTGTGCAGGAAGTTTCTCCACTAATTTCTCTTGGGTAAGCAGAACGGGTAATGACGAGTCTTCCACCATGAAAGCTAACCGCTCTTTCGGATATGCAGGGTCGAGAGGAACGTAAGCACCCCCAGTTTTGAGGATGCCCAACAAACCGATTACCATTTCCAGAGAGCGCTCTACACAAATCCCTACTAACACTTCTGGTTTCAGGCCCAAGCTTTGCAGGTAGTGCGCCAACTGATTGGCTTTTACATTCAACTCTCGATAGGTGAGTTGTTTTTCTTCAAACACCACTGCTACGGCATCGGGTGTCCGTTCCACCTGTTCTTCAAACAACTGATGGATGCACTTTTCTTGGGGATAGTCTTTAGCAGTGTTGTTCCACTCTACTAATAGCTGCTGTCGCTCTCCTGGTGTCAGTAGGGGCAATTCTGAAATCGCCTGTTTGGAATTGGCGACGATTCCTTCCAACAAGGTCTGGAAATGTTCCGCCATCCGCACGATGGTAGTCTCATCAAACAGATCCGAGTTGTATTCCCATTCTGCTACCAATCCATCAGCCGTATTCTCCATTGATAGCGTCAAATCAAACTTGGCTGTGCCGAGTTCCACGGAATACGAGCTTACCGCTAAATCAAGCAGTTCCATAGAAGGTACTGTTCCGTCGTCAAGAGCAAACATCACCTGGAATAGAGGCGTGTAGCTTAAATTGCGTGTTGGTTGCAATGCTTCTACCAACTGCTCGAATGGCAGGTCTTGATGCGTGTAACCTTGCAGCGCCACTTCCCGAACTCGATTGAGTAACTGCTCAAAACTAGGGTTGCCGCCGAGGTTGGTACGCAGCACTAAAGTATTGACAAAAAAGCCGATTAGCCTTTCAAGTTCCCGTCGGTTGCGACCAGCTACAGGCGTCCCTACTACGATGTCATCTTCCCCTGAGTATCGGTAGAGAAATGTCTGAAACGCTGCCAAAAGCGTCATAAACATAGTGACTCCCGCTCGCTTACTCAACGTGGCAAGTTCCGCGCTCAATTCTTTGGAAAGGGCTGCATAGTAATATCCTCCACGGAAGGTTTGAACAGCCGATCGCGCTCTGTCTGTGGGCAATTCTAATAAATTCGGAGCGTTCTTGAGTTGTTCCTTCCAGTAGTGAAGTTGGGTTTCTAGTATTTCTCCAGTTAGCCACTGTCGTTGCCAAAGAGCAAAGTCGGCATATTGTACTGGTAACTCTGGTAAAACTGGAGGCTTTCCTGTACAGAAAGCTTGGTAAAGTTCTGTTAGTTCTCGCACGAATACGCCCAGCGACCAACCATCAGAAATAATGTGGTGCATGGTGAGCAGCAAGAGGTACTCTGTTTCACCTAGCTGTAGCACCGTACCTCGGAGTAAAGGCTCTTGCTCCAGGTTAAAAGGTCGATTCGCTTCAACCGTAGCTAATCGTTTCGCTTCAATTTCTCGTTCGCTCTCAGAGAGGTGCAACAAGTTCACAATTGGTAGTTGAAAACTAAGAGTTGAGGCAATAACTTGAACGGGTTGATCTCCTACTATTGCAAAGTTGGTGCGTAAGGCTTCATGCCGCCGGATAATTTCGTTGATAGCCTTCTGTAGCGACGCTATATTAAGCTGACCGCTCAGATGCAACGCGAGTGGGATGTTATAAAATGCACTTTCTGGTTGTAATTGGTCGAGGAACCACAATCTCGCTTGAGCAAAGGATAAGGGGATGGACTCTGACCTGGGAATTGGTAGAAGAGGCAGAGCTTCTACAGATTTTCCGTTTTTGAGCGCTATCTCAACCCGTGAAGCGAATTCGGCAATCGTGGGAGCTTCAAACAAACTGCGTAATGGTAATTCGATGGATATCGTGTCGCGCACTCTTGAAATTACTTGGGTTGCTAATAAGGAATGTCCGCCCAAGGTAAAGAAATTGTCATGAACGCCTACAGAGTCAATTAAGAGGATGTTACTCCAAATGCTGGCTAACATTTCCTCAATCGGAGTGCGTGGGGCGACAAAAAACTCTTCCAGTTCGGGACGCAAATCTGGTGCGGGTAAGGCGCGACGATCCACTTTACCATTGGGTGTTAGTGGTAGTGCCTCCAGAACGATAAAAGCACCCGGCATCATGTAATCAGGCAGTTTTTGTTTGAGGAAGTGGCGCAGGTCAGTAATTGTGGGTGTTCCTTCTTGATACGGAACAACATAAGCCACTAATTGCTTATCACCTGCAACGAAATCTTTGGCGATAACTGCTGTCTCTCTTACACCGGAATGCTGGTTCAATATTGCTTCAATTTCGCCTAATTCGATGCGGAAGCCGCGAATTTTTACCTGATTGTCAATGCGACCGAGAAATTCAATGTTGCCATCTGGGAGGTAACGACCTAAGTCGCCAGTTTTGTAGAGTCGAGAACCTGGTTCATTGCTAAAAGTGTTGGGAATAAATTTCTCTTGAGTTAAATCGGGCCGATTGAGGTATCCTCGCGCTAACCCCACACTGGCAATGTAGAGTTCCCCAGGAACACCAATAGGAACTGGTTGGAGATGGCGATCGAGAAGATAAACTTGGATGTTGTCTATGGGACGACCGATGTGAGGCAACGTATTCTGTATGGCATCGCTTTCGACTAATCCAGAAGTCGTGACCACAGTGTTCTCGGTTGGCCCGTAGTTATTGACTACTTTAAAAGGAATTGAAGCTGATGGATGCTGATGAAGTTTATCTCCACCCGTTAACATAATTCGTAAGGCTCCGTCAGAGGGCCATTGAAGAGACAACAACTTTTCTGCTATTGGGGTGGGGACAAAAGTAATTGTTATCTCTTTGGTCAAAAGCCAGTCGCGCAGTTTTTCTGTAGACAGAAGAATCTCTGGCTTGACTAAATAAATACTCGCTCCCGATGCTAAATAAGGCCACACTTCCCACACGGAAGCATCAAACGCGGTTCCGGCTAGCTGGGTAGCTCGGTCTGATGATGTTACCTCAAAGGTTCGTTGATGCCAGAAAACTAGATTTAGCAAACCAGAGTGGGGAATCAAAACCCCTTTGGGCTTGCCGGTTGAACCAGAGGTGTAAATGACATAAGCCAAGTTTTCCGGTGTCACACCAGTGATAAGAAAAAGTTCGCGTTGAGCCGAGATTTCTTGCCACTCAGAATCCAAGCAGACTACCCGTGCTTGATGTTCTGGTAACGAGACAACCAGTTTTTGTTGAGTTAGTAAAACTGGCAATCGTGAATCATCGAGCATATAACTGATGCGATCTGTTGGATAGGCGGGGTCTATAGGGACATAAGCACCACCGGCTTTGAGTACACCTAACAGTCCTATAATCATGTCACTTGAACGTTCTACACAGATGCCCACCAAAACTTCTGGCCCTACACCCAACGTTTGGAGGTAATGTGCTAGCTGATTTGCCCTTATGTTCAGCTCTCGATAGGTCAGTTGTTCTCCTTCAAATACCACTGCTACAGCATCGGGAGATCGCTCTACCTGTTCTTCAAACAACTGATGGATGCACTTATCAAAGGGATACTGAGCTTCTGTGTTATTCCACTCCACTAATAGCTGGTAACGATCTGTTTGTGTTAGGAGAGACAATTTTGAAATCGGCTGATCTGAATTGACTGCGAGCGCCTCCAGCAAAGTTTGGTAATGTCCCGCCATCCGAGCGATCGTACTAGCCTCAAACAAATCAGTGTTATACTCAAACTGACCAATAATCCCCTCTAATCTTTCCTCTACATCCAAAGTCAGATCGAACTTAGCCGTATCAGTATTCACATTTGGGTAACTTAAAGTCCAACCCTCATCCAAAAATGACATTGAAGGTTGTGCAGTAAATGCTACTTGGAATAAAGGGTTTTGGCTGAGGTTTCGTTCTGGTTGAAGTATCTCTACCAACTTTTCAAACGGCAAATCTTCATGGGCATAAGCTGCCAAAGTTACTTCCTGTACCCTAGAAAGTAGCTCTTGGAAACTAGGATTCCCCGACAAATTAGTACGCAACACCAGGGTATTGACAAAAAAACCAATCAGTCCTTCAATTTCTGGTTTGTTGCGACCTGCACTAACAGTTCCCACCACAATATCTTCTTGCCCTGAGTATCGATAGAGCAAGGTTTTAAATGCTGTCAGCAGCGTCGTGTAGAGAGTGACCCCTTCTTGTCGCGAGAGAGCTTTGAGTGTTTCTGTTAAGTTTTTAGATAGAGCGAAACATTGCCTCGCACCCCGGAAAGTTTGAACAGGGGGTCGTGGACGGTCTAACGGTAGTTGTAGTACGGGTAAATCGGCTAGCTGTTGCTTCCAGTAATTTAATCGACTTTCCAGAATTTCCTTTGTAAACCACTGCCTCTGCCAAACAGCAAAGTCAGCATATTGTATGGGCAATTCTGCCAGAGGTGATGGCTGACTATTAGAAAAAGCTTTGTAGAGTGTTGCTAATTCTTTTAGGAATACATCGTAAAGCGAAACAGCATCGGTAATAATGTGGTGAAAAGTCAGAAATAACCTGTAGTCTTCATCTGAGAGTTGCATCAATGCAGCCCGCAGCAGTAGACCAGAACTAAAGTCAAATGGCTGTATAGCTTCTCTTTTCGCCAACCGCAAAGCTTCTGCCTCCCGTTCCTGTTCTGGCAGTTGCCTTAAATCCATTACTGCTAAATTAAAAGTAGAGAATGGATCGATAACCATCGCTGGCTGTCCGTCTACCGTCATAAAGCGCGTTCTCAAACTTTCGTGACGGTTGATAATTGCGTTCAGAGCTTTTTCTAAAGCATTTACATCAATAGCACCTGGAAAACGAATAGTGCAAGGTTCGTTATATACCGGAATATTTGGTTCTACTTGTGCCAAAAACCACAATTGTTCCTGAGAAAAACTAAGTGGAATCCTTTGGTTTCTCGAAATAGGTTGTAAAGCTATGCCTATTGGTCGTTGTTCTTGCTGAAGAACTTCCTCTACTATTAGAGCTAAACCTGCTACAGTAGGAGATTCTAGGATTCGGCTAAAAGGTAACTCTACTTTCAGGCGATCGCGTATTCGAGCGATAATTTGGGCCGCTAACAGCGAATGCCCCCCCAATTCAAAGAAGTTATCGTCAACTCCTACGCGCTCAACTCTCAAAATTTCAGCCCATATCCCTGCTAATATCTCCTCAATAGCAGTGCGAGGTGCAACAAAAGTAGATAACTCTGCTGGGTTGATTTCTGGTTTGGGCAACGCTCGACGATTTACTTTACCATTTGGATTCAATGGCAAGCTTTCCAATACTACAAAATGCGAGGGAATCATGTAGTCGGGAAGTTGTTGTTGGAGGAACTGGCGCAACTCTCGTATAAAATTTGACTCTGACTCTGGCGATGAGTGGAGTACAAGATATGCGACTAATCGTTTATCACCGGGTACATCTTCCCTAGCAGTAATAGCAGCTTGCTTAACAGATGGATGTTTGCTCAGTTTTTCTTCAATTTCTCCCAATTCAATCCGAAAACCGCGAATTTTTACTTGATGGTCAATGCGACCGAGAATTTCAATTGTGTCATCACCGAGATAGCGAACTAAATCTCCAGTTCTATAAAATCGTTCTTGTGAGTTTTCCTGAAAAGGATTGGAAATAAATTTTTGCGTCGTTAATTCTGGACGATTGAGATATCCTCTTGCTAGTCCCCATCCCCCAACTAATAACTCTCCTTTTTCTCCTTCGGGAACAGGTTGCAACTCTTCGTCAACGACATAAATTGACAGGTTGGGAAATAGGCGACCTTGAGGGCAGCCAGATAAATTTTCTTCTGACTTGCAAAGCCAGTAGGCCACTACAATATTTTCTGTAGCGCCAAAAAGGTCGTAAAGTCTGCAATTAGGAAATTGGTTAAAAAATCGTTTTTTTAATGCCGCAGTTACAGGCTCTCCCCCTGTAAATACCATTCGGATATTTCGGCAATTCTCCAATCCCTCTTCGGAAAGAAATACTTGCAATACAGAAGGGACAAAAACAAGGACACTGATTTCTTGTTGAGCGATCAGCCTAACTAAATAAGCGGGATCTTTTTCACAGCCTGGTTTGGCAAGCACAACCCTAGCCCCAGTCATTAAAGGCCAGAATAGCTCCCAGAATGAAAAATCAAATGTTAAAGGTAATTTTTGCAAAATCCGGTCTTGCTGCGTGATGGGAAAAATTTCTTGCATCCACAAAAAGCCTTGACAAATTGCTCGGTGGCTTACCATCACACCTTTTGGTTGTCCTGTAGAACCCGAAGTATAGATTGTGTAAGCTAAGTTCTTAGGCTGAACACCACTCACAGGATTACTCTTGCTTTTTGCAGAAATATTCTCCTCTTCAGCATCCAAGCAAACAAAATGACCTGGAGGTAATGGAATTCCTGCTACCAGTTTCTTGAGAGTTAGCAATACCTCAACTTTTGTATCCGCTAGAATGAACGCCAAGCGCTCTTGAGGCTGCGATGGGTCGAGCGGAACAAATGCAGCACCTGCCTTGAGGATACCCAGCATTCCCACTATCATCTCAATAGAACGCTCAAGACAAATGCCTACCAACATTTCTGAAGCGACATTTAAAGAGCTTAAATAATGTGCCAGTTGGTTGGCTTTCTCATTGAGTTCGCGATAGGTCAATTGCTCTGAATCCAAAACAAGAGCGATTGCTTCTGGGATTTTCTCTACCTGTGCTTCAAATAACCCATGTAGAGTAAGACTTTTATCGGAAACGAATTCTGGTATTGACATGACAAGCTTCAAATGATATTGGCACGAAAGGTGGCTTGAGAAAGGTAAAACCTTTCTCATAAATTTTTCCCACGCAAGTTTATAAAGTCACATCCATGTAAATTGGTCTAGTCATACATCTAGGGCCACCAGTACCTTTTACTAACTCTTGACCCTTCACCTTAATGACTTCCACATCGGATTTCTTTAATAAATCCTGCACTCTTTCACAGAGGTCGTAAGCAAAGATTCTTCGCCCTCCCAAACAAAAACAGTTACAAGCTTGCTTGTATAGAGATTCTTCCTGTGTGACTTCAATGAAATTGAAACCTATATCTTTAAAAAAGTTAATAGGATTGATTGCTGTTTCACTCCCATCTAAAAGCACGCCACTTATTAGGCTATCGGGATGGGCTATAATGCAATCTTCAGCTACAGGAACCATCCCACCGTCAAGGTTTATACGCCATTGGGCCAGTTCAATGCCAATAATGCCGTCTATAATTCCCTTTGGCAACAACTCTGAAATCAAGAAATCTAAGGTTTCTCTGGTTGTTCTTCTGCCATACCCGATTGCTAAATATTTTTTCTCTTGGTAATAAATAGGGATGACATCTCCACCTTCTAGAAATAAACCTTCGGGAATTTCCAGGATTGGTTTGAGTCCCAGCAATTTGGCTACGCTCGACATAAATTCCGGCTCTTTCTGCCGAATTTTTTTGACCATCCTTCCTACTATATATCCGTCTGGAATCCAGGGCAGAGTGATGATCGCATCGCGAGTGTAAACTAAATTAGGGTTGGTGGATAGGTAGCTGCTAAATTGCTGGTAAATCTCTTCACCTTTCAATCTCAGTATGTCTGATACATAGAAAGTTTTTAGTTCCTGATTGAGAGAATTTGCAAAATTCTGATGAGCTTCCCGAAACTGTTGAGCATCAGGAAGCGCTCTGAACAGATAGTTTTCTTGAAGTTCCTGACTTGACAAGTTCTTCAAATGACTAAATACGTGATAGTCGGTTGGGTCGTGAACGACAACTGCTTTCGGTGTTAAAGAAAACTCGCTAAGTTGAAAATTAGACAGTTCAGGCATACTTGAAAAGCTATTGGTATTTTGGATAGAAGGGCGATCGTTGATCGTTTAAAATAGAGAAAAGTCTGATGGCTATTATGATGTAGACATTTAATCAGAGTTCTCAGATGTTTTAGGAGTTAGGGTTTTACGATCTGCCAACCCCTAACTTATATTTTTTACTTCGACTCGATCTTTCCTGATTCAGAGCGATATTTATTAACCGTTAATTACGAAATAACCGTCCACAGGATGTCCATCTTTTTTACATTTTGCACCAACAATAATAGGGAGCCTCTATCGGTGTTACAGTGCCTTTAGCTTCGTTGTCTCCCACTAAAGGGCATGACATTTCAAGCTTGACAGTGACCTTTTGAGAATTAACAATTCCTTGAAATTCCCCGTAACCTTTAGCTCCCCTTGATGTTCCTCCTTTATCATTTAAATCAAACCGATAAGTAACTCCAGAAACTACATCCTTTTTTTCGAGCTACTACCCTCTGTAGATTCAATTTAATTTGTCGCTCATCCTTTTTCCTCGGTTTGTTTATTTGTCATCTATCTCTAGACATACTTAGTTTAATTTTTTGGAGAGATGCCTGTCAAGGGAAATCAATAAAATTTGTGTAAAGGAAACGTCATGGAAGGTAAAAATTCAACATTTCCTGGTTTGGACGTGAGTAACGTAGAAAAAGCTTGAGAAGAAATGCCCCAATTTACATTCACTTCGAGAGCAAATAGTTCTGGAGATAATTGGTACATCCTTATATCCCTCCATCCATAGGGAATTTACTGATATAAAAATGATGGACGCACTATTCTGTAAATTACGAGCTAAACAATAGCCGTAATTTCACGCTCGACGTGCGATCGCCCACACTCAGAACAATAGGTCAGTAATTAAGTAGAAGTCCCTTTTGTAGCGTTAAACCCTGATTATAACTGTATCGTTCAAAAGCTATGAAAGTCTATTAATTGCTTCCACAGGTTGTGAAACGGCATCTTATCTCTATAATACTTCCTCTCCCCCATCTTTGTAAGTCGGAAAAGTCGGATCGTAAAGTCGGAAAAGTCGGATCTTGCATAATCTAGTGACAATGCGCTGGGAGTGACAACCCGCCTGAAACCCTTATGGGATAAAGATTTAGCCCACTTGCTGAAGCTTTGAGAACAGCTATATCTTATAGATTTGTGCGCTGGCTGCAATAAAATATAAACGCCCAAGCGGCATATAAAGCCAGTTTTGGCTTGGTTTGGGCGTGAAACGCAGTTTTTGTCGCGTTAAGGCAATCATTTCTGGGACGCAAGAAACTCTAGAACTGCTAGAGAAACAGCCAGAGTATCAGGCGATGGCTTACGCCTACGGACAAAGTAACGATTTTGCGATTCCCAACGATTTGGTTTTGGCAAACGCAATTCAAGCTTTACGGGAAATTTATCACGCAATAGTTGAATCAGAATGCTATTTTCCTGGTTGTGAACGTGAAATACCCTCAACTCACGAAAATATTAACGTCTTTGATTTACTGGGCAGTTAAAAGATATCACTTAAAGCGTCTTACCGTAGTGCTTCGCTTTTGGGCAATGATGTTTTTTCTCCATAACTATGACTATCTCTCATCAATCACATCTAAATCTAATGAGCAAAATAGCCAAAATAACTAAAAATCACATCGAATGGTTTAAGGAACCGAAGGACTGCTTTTTCTACTACGGCAGCAATTGGTGTCCGGGTTGGGCGATCGCGCTACGCGCCCCGCAAGCTACGGTAAAATTGAACTTTCGTTGGCGCAGCCCTCGCAGAGGATCGTTCCTCAATGTTTCTATCTGGTAAGAAATGCTTCCGGTGACTGTCATTGGCTTCCTGCTAACAAAGCTTCTTGTCGTGGGGAAGGTCAAAGTCATCTGTTTGACAGTAGTTATATGGTCAATTCCTTTGATAGGCTTAAAATCAAGAAATTCAAGCCTATCTCCTGAAATTTTATGCACTTTCTCGCCACTAATAGCGTTGAACCAGTTCGCTACTGGTTTTTCTTATCCTCAAGTTTGTTGTGTGTTTCGCTTACTATTTTGTTGACCCGCTACAGAAAATGGTCAAATTGTTTTCTTAGGTGACAAAAACAGTGATAAATGGGTAAGCAATTTTGAAAGTGCCTAGTTTTTTGATACTCAAAAGAGTGCAAATATTAAAACAACAGTTTTAAACACTAATTCTGTAGCTTGTGGGTTTTTTGCTGATTCTATGTTTGTTATTGCCGTTTTCTGGTTAGAACCCCATTAGTCAATTTTAATTTTTGCTCATATCTTATTTGTAAACAAAAGTCAAATTTTTGCCGTCAAAAAGAGAAATAAAATTGAGATGATATACTAAAAAAATAATTTATCGATCGATACCCAGCTCGATTACCACCATGACAATAACAGCAGGATTCGCAACAAAAATGCTGCGGGCAACACTCGCTGACTACAACTTCTGGCCCCAATCTGAAAGCGATTCACCGCTTTCAATTAAAAGAGCTAAACTGCCATTGGATGAAGCAGCAATTCTTAGCAGAGATGCTTCAATGCGGAGAGCTGCAATCAAGGCGATGAATCCCCTCGCTCCTAGTTACAAAGCTCCGGCGACACGACGCATTGAATACAAAACTTTAGATGAGCTGTTTCAACCTTTGATCAGAAACTCTTTGACAGAGTTAGTAGGGATGGCAACCCAAAGTTTGGCGATGGAAGAGCCTGTTTTACCAGAGACAGTATTTAGCATTTTGATGCCGATCGAACAGGTTGAATATCTAACTGAGCTTTACCAAACATTCACTCAGTTGCAAAATACTAAAGTCATCATGGTTCACGACGATGACGGTGACAACACAAGCCCTGATGCTTACACAACTCTGATGATTACTGGAGAATCAGTGGAATCAGAAGTTATCGTGGCTCAGGCTCTGCTGATTCAAACCTGATAAGCGCCAAAGTTCTTTCTCTCTCTTGTTTTTAATCTCTTCTCTGGTAGTGACTACAGAGAAGAGATTAATTCTCGTGTATTCACAAATTAAATAAATAATCATGGCTATTAGAATAACCGCTCCAAGTCAGCCAAGTATTCAAGTAAACTCTTTGCCTTATTCTCTAGCAGTAACAGCGATCGCAGACAGTAACACAAATACTGACGTTCGATTTAAACTCAACGGCACAGTGGTTGGGACAGATACATCCGCAACTAATGTCGGCACGACGGCAGCACCTCAATATCAATTTGGGCTAGTTATTCCTATTAATAGTGCTGGCGTTCACGTCATTGAAGTCGAAGATATCACCGGCACAATGCCTCCGGTAGTTCGATCGACAGCTCAAGTCACTTTTGAAGTCAAGGTCAACTCACCAACAATTGCGCTACGAAATCCTATTCTTTATTCAGGGCAAACTGTAGTAGTTGCTGATGTAGAATATCCGCCAACCAACTCTTTTGTCCGCTTCACTCTCAACGGCTCAATTATTAAAGAAAGTCCGTGGATTCCTTATGAAACAGCCATCACCCAAAATGGAACTCTACGCGCTGATTTGATGGTTGGCACGAGTGTTGTTGCGACCGCTTCTCGTGAGGTTTCTCTTATTCCTCCAGAGCCGGCAATCGTTGGGCCACAAGGTCCGATCGGCTTAACCGGCCCGGCTGGCCCGATCGGACCTCAAGGCGTTCCCGGCGAAAAAGGCGATCGTGGTGATGTTGGTCAGTCAGGAACTCCCGGCGCAACAGGCGCTCAAGGAGCAACTGGAGCTGCTGGTAGTCCTGGCGCTCAAGGAATTCAGGGAAATCCCGGCGCGACTGGTGCGGATGGTATGCCCGGTGCAGCAGGTACACCCGGTGCTACCGGCCCGGCTGGTGCTACCGGTCCGCAGGGTATTAAAGGTGATCCAGGAAATCCCGGCACTCCCGGTGAACCCGGTACAGCAGGTGCGATCGGGCCCGCTGGTGAAACAGGAGCACCAGGTCAGAAAGGCGATCAAGGAATTGCCGGTGCTGCTGGCGCGACTGGTGCGATCGGTCCGATCGGCCCGAAAGGTGATCAAGGAAATCCCGGTGTTGATGGCGTAGCAGGTTCTCCCGGTGTAGCCGGTGAAAAAGGCGAAGCAGGCAGTCAAGGAATTCAAGGCATTCAAGGTTTGACGGGCCCGGCTGGCAATCCTGGCCCTCAAGGAAATCCAGGCATTCAAGGTGAACCGGGCGAACGTGGTTTACCAGGAACTCCCGGCGCAACTGGTGCTGAAGGTTTACAGGGTCAGCCTGGGATTGCCGGCCCGCAAGGCGAGAAAGGCGATATTGGTAATCCAGGAATGCAAGGCGTTCCCGGTGAGAAAGGCGATCGAGGCGATCAAGGTCTAGTTGGCGCTACTGGCTCTCAAGGAAATCCAGGTTTAACCGGTCCACAAGGCAGTCCCGGAATAAAAGGCGATCGTGGCGACCAAGGCATTCCCGGTGATATGGGCGCAACCGGCCCGGCAGGTTTAACCGGCCCGCAAGGCGCTCCCGGCATAAAAGGCGATCGAGGTGATCAAGGAATTCCCGGCACGGTCGGCCCGACTGGCGATCAAGGTTTAACCGGCCCGCAGGGTGCTAAAGGCGATCGTGGAGATCAAGGTTTAGTTGGTGAAGCTGGCGCAACGGGCCCGATCGGTTTAACCGGCCCTCAAGGTTCTAAAGGTGATCGGGGCGATCAAGGTATCGCTGGCGATCTCGGCCCTGTTGGTCCGATCGGTTTAACCGGCCCGCAAGGTTCTAAAGGCGATCGTGGCGATCAAGGCATCGCTGGCGACATGGGTTCTGTCGGCCCGATTGGTTTGACAGGGCCACAGGGTTCTAAAGGCGATCGTGGCGATCAAGGAATTGCTGGCGATATGGGCGCTACTGGCGCTACTGGCCCGATCGGCTTAACCGGCCCCGCAGGTCAAAAAGGCGATCGCGGTGATCAAGGAATTCCAGGCGAAATGGGTTCGCAAGGTTTGCAAGGTAATCCCGGCACTCCCGGCGAACGTGGAGAGCAAGGGATTCAAGGCACACCGGGTGATATCGGCCCGACTGGTCAAATGGGGCCGGCTGGTGCAATAGGGCCACAAGGTGGAACAGGGCCACAAGGTCCTCAAGGACGACCCGGCTTGATTTGGCGTGGAAATTGGAGCCCAACATTCCAGTACGCCATGTTTGATGCTGTTGCCTACAACGGAAGCAGTTATATTGCCACCGGCCCGAGTTTGAATAATCCACCGCCGTCGATGTTCTGGACTTTGGGAGCTAAACAAGGCGATCAAGGTTTGCAAGGACTTCCGGGAGCTAAAGGTGACACAGGAGCGATCGGCCCAACTGGTTCAACTGGCGCTGCCGGAATTCAAGGTGCAACTGGTCCCGCTGGAACACAAGGGCCTCAAGGTTTGAAAGGTGATACTGGTTCAACAGGTGCAACTGGAGCTACTGGTGCAACTGGTGCGATCGGTGCAACTGGAGCGCAAGGAAATCCAGGTGTCGCTGGTGCAACTGGTGCGATCGGTCCTAAAGGTGATGTTGGGGCGGCTGGTGCGACTGGTACTCAGGGAATCAAAGGTGATACTGGCGCTCAAGGAATTCCCGGCGCTGCGGGTGCAACTGGCGCTAAAGGTGAGGCAGGAGCTACTGGTGCAACTGGCGCAGCGGGAGCTACTGGTGCTCAGGGTGTTATGGGTCCGAAAGGTGCAACTGGTGATACTGGTGCAGCGGGCGCTCAAGGAATTCAAGGCGTTGCTGGACCAACTGGACCAACTGGAGCTACAGGAGCTACGGGTGCAACTGGCGCTACTGGTCCGGCTGGACCAGCAGGAATTGTTTGGTCAGCACCAATTTCTTTGCCTTTATCGTGGAACGTAACAGGCAATGTAACCTATCAAACCTGTGGCAAATTAGTTCGAGTTAACGTAGATGTGCTTATCCAATATGCCAACATTTCCGGCATGATTATCTGTGGAAATATGCCAGCTACTGTCTTTAACACCTGGTTCCATTCCACAGCATTGATTTTCAAGCCTGACTTAACAATTGCTGCTACTGGTCAATGGGGATTGATGAGATTCCAACCAAATAACCGAGAGATTGCTCTTATGTTTGACAAAATCGTGAACGAACAAATCCGATGCGTCAGCAATTTCATCATGGCGGTTAACTAATTTCTGAGTTCTGTAGTTTCATAGCTCTGTTTTCTGATAAAGCAGGGCTGTGAAGCTAAGACTATTGAATTACCACAAAAATTAAAATGCTTCCACAATTACCAAACACTTACAGTCCAGCAAAGGAATATCCTACAGGTTTCTGGTTTAGCAGTCCTAAGCTCAACGGAATTAGGTGTATTTATCACAGATTTGGTGCTATAAAGGGATTAAGAAGCCAGACTTTGACTACGCGATTCGTTGGTATCGATCGGCTTGAGTTAGCTTGTCAAGGTATCTGTGATGCTAACAATCTCTCCTTTATGGATGGTGAGTTATTTATTCCCGGCAAAACACTGGATGAACTTACGGTATTGGTACGCGATCGAACCAACTATGACCTTGCTGATAAGTTTGCTGTAGAGTTTAGAGTTTCTGCTGTTGTTGAAACAACAAATCCTAATCTGACAGGGCATCAAATGATTACTTTGATGCGACAAAACTTCCCTCCGCTGGGAATGGTGAGCTTTATACCTCAAGAATTGATTCGCAGTACACCGCTCGGAATTCTTGATGAATATACAAAAATAGTGAATTCTGGGATTTCTGATGAAATATTTCTCAGAAATCCTGATTCAGTTTATTCAGAAGTGCGATCGGATAACTATCTGAAAGTGAAGGGCATCACAAGCGGAATTTTTACTGTTGTTGGATTCACTCAAAATCCTGTAGTAAATTTCGTAAGTTATATGTCAGTTGAAGGCATGGTGAATGGAGTTAATAAAATTACTCGTGTTTACGGCTTGAACGAGGAAGAGGAACAGGATTTGTGGATAAATAGAGATTCCTATATGGGTAAACAAGTCCAAATCGTTTATATGGGGTTAAGTGCTACAGGGAATTTACGAACCCCTGCTTTGGGTCGATTCGTTTAAGGAGCAAGTTTGAATTATGTTGCCACAATTAGCAAATACTTACAGCCCAGCGAAAAACTATGGTGTTGCTGAATGGTTTAGCAGCCCTAAACTAGATGGAGTCCGCTGCTTATATGAAAATATGACGAGTGGATTGAGAAGCCGATCGGGATTGACTCGATATTCAGGACTGACTGAGATTGAGGAAATATGCGAAAGTATCCGAGCGAGTAATAATTTATCTTTTATAGACGGTGAGTTGTACATCCCTGGAACTCTTTTTGATGTTATCTCAGGAATTGTCCGCAGTAGAAAAACTGTAGAATCTGTAGTAGCAAATAAACACAAAGTTCAGTTTCGCATCTTTGCGATCGGGTTCAATCAATTTCCGACAATGGAGACAGTTCATGAAGTAGATCAGGTCAAGCAAATTTTCCCGACAATGGGGAAAGTTAGCTACGTCCCTCAGAAATTGATTGAAAATAATCCTTTGGTAATCCAAACTGAAGCTGAATTGGTCAAAAGTTCTGGACTCTCAGATGAAGGGATAATGCTGCGGAATCCGAACTCTGTTTACTCCGGGGTTCGATCGAACAATCTCCTAAAAGTGAAAAACTTTGTTAAGAACAACTTTACGGTGGTTGGGTTTACCAAAGGTAGTGGCAAATATGCCAAGTCTCTGGGTAATTTACTGATTCGGGGAATGATTAACGGTCAAATTATCAATAGTCGAGTCGGCACAGGATTTACTGACCTGGAGCGATCGACAATATTTGCAAACCAAGCTGATTATTTAGGCAGAACGCTGGAAGTAGTTTATCTTGGCGTGACCGCTACAGGCTCTTTACGGCATCCAGTATTCTCGACATTTGTGTGAGCCAAAATAGACGCAGAAAAAAGCTTGAGTAGTGTACATCTACTCAAGCTTTTTTCTGTCTGGTTCAAAACTATTTGACGATTCCTACCAGTTCCGGGATTTTCCCCGCTAATTTCCAGCCTGTGCTAGGCGAGTAAACCGGAGTGCTAGCGTTAACTCCCCAGCCCGCTAGTTCACTTGTTGGTACTTCAACGAAGGAACTATCAGGGGCTTTGATTTGCCAGGTTTGCTCAGGATGACTCAAGGTTTTTTGCGGTAGCAATTCGGCTGGAATAGGAGGAGGCTGAATAGCAGCAACAGGAGCAACAGGAGCGACTGATTGAGCAGTAGATTCAGCAGCAGGTGCAGGCTGTGGTTGGCTTGGATCTGGCTGAACTAAAGTCAAAAAGTTTTTGCTGAAAGTCAACTTAGGTCTGCGAGAAGCTTTAAAAGTGGTAGCTTCTCCAGTCCGAGGGTTGCGCCCTTGACGTTCAGGTCGATCGCTAGCTTTTAAAATCCCTAACCCTTCCAACGGTAATTTTTCACCGTTGCGGAGAGTGAGTGACATGAAGGCTACGGCTGAATCCCATACCGCGCTGATGGTACTTTCAGCAAATCCAGTTGACGCTTTTACGTGGTCAGTTAAGGCAGACATAACTAATCTGTTCGGATGACTAATGAATATTTTAATTATGCACCATCAAATGATTAATTTGGTGGTAAACCAAAATCTTCTGGCTTATAAAGACCTGCTGGGAACTTGCCTTCTAAGAAATCAATTTGTTCTTGAGAGAGCGATCGGTTATAGAGCCGAACTGTTTTGGTGATGATTTGTCCGCTATCTTCCATATACTTGCCGTTGGTGTAACAGCGCATCTCACGAGTTTCCCCGATCGCAACTTTACTTTGGTACTCTTTCGGTATCCATCCAAGGGGGAAGTATCCGACATTTCTGGTACTTTCAGGAAAGCTCATATCTACCGCAAGTTCCATTCGTGCTGCGACTTCTCCGGCAGCAGGCTTCATTCGTTGGACAACGCGAACAAGTACATTTTGCCCTTTCCATTCACCTCGACTCCAGACACTTGGAGTTTGTCTGTGAACGTTGTATGCGTTGAAATAAGGCAAGGTGTCGGGGTTTTCTTGTAAATCTGTCACGATTTCTTCCCTGAATAAGTTGAATACAAGTGATCCGGTGCTGAGCTCAGTAGCATTAGTATGAACAGCTCGCCAATATGCAGCAGCCCAACTTTTTGCGCTGAAAGCCTCACCGTTGGCATCAGCTAATTGTTCAAGAGCAGAGTTTTTGAGAGCTTGAAATTTTGCCGACACCTCACGGATTTTGGTAGTATCCCCATCATTTTGGTTTTTCCATTCGATCGCAATGCTCATTTCTGCTCGATATGCAAAGCGTTGTTCAAAAGCAAAGTCTGTTTGCTTTTGATCGACTACAACACCGACAAAAAGCGCATTCTCAAAGGAGTTGATGTCGATGTTGGTTTCCAATTGAGCTGGTCGCCAGTAGGTATTGACAACTCTGACCAGGCGGGAAATAGTATCGATCGCATCGTCGGCAACGGCACAGGGGCGAGACAGATAAACCGCATCCTCTTTAAAATCTTTGAGCCACGGAATTTTGCCCGCGTCTCCGAGAGTGTTGAGATAGTCAGTAACAGCCTGCAAACCCTTGTCATTATTCGGATATGCCGATTTTAATGAGTCAACCGCAATTTGTAATTCCTGACTGAGAAAGTCAATGATTGACATTTCAGTGGGAGCTGTCTGCATCCCACCAGGAGGAATCAGCAGCACTATTCCTTCAACTCCCGCACCTCGCGCCCGACCGAGAAGTGAGGCAACAATTCCAGTGCTATCGTTCATGCTGTTGATGGCGACTTCCTGAAGAGTTCCAGGCAGTGCCATTTTTGGAAGCTTGTCAACCGATGGAGGTTTGTCAAAGTTGGCGATCGCATCTCTCAGAGCTGGATACTCTCTGGATGCGATGAGCTGAACAAAGTCGCCGTCAAAGTCTCTGCCCAAATTCAGCATGAGTTTTGTCGAGGCTGCCATCAATCCATAGCCTTTGGCATAAGTGCCTTCATGACGGTTGATCCAGAGCTGACAATCTCCCCAATGCCTCATAGGATTGCAAAATACGATGTATTCGCCGATCGCCATCCCCGGTGCACAGAAAACTTTTTCCGTAAAAGTGGTTACGTTGTTCTCATCCGTACTTTCGTACTTTTGGAAATACTCATCAGGTTGGGACATGAGTGACCAGAAACGAACTCCGGCTGCTTTGGCTAAGTTGAGCCAAACTGCGCGAAGTCTTTCTGCTACCTTGCCAGTTATGTACGGATGCAGTAACAGTCTGCCTTTTATGTCATATTTGATAATCTCCATTGCAGTATTGATATATTCAGCTTCGGACTGAATACTATCGCCTTGTTCACGTTCTTGTGCTGCTTCTTCTTGATGGATTCGGAGTTCTTTAGCCAAGGCTTGAATTGAGTTAGTAGCAGCAGCTAATTTCTGACATTTCTCTCGTAGCTTGGTAATAATATTGTCTTGTTCCAGAGTTTCAAATTTAAACCATTGAAACAGCATCCAGCCTGCTTTTGCGGTGCGCTTTTCTGCTTCAAATACCAGCCCGCATAGCAGTTTATCGGTATAGTTTCCGAGTGCTGGTTTTTTGCCTTTTAACGAACTCCAAGGAATGACCAAATCATAGCCTGATTCATCTAACAGAGGATTGTAGGCGATCGTCCCTTTTGCTACCCATTTTTTAAATGCAGCTATCCTAAACTGAATAGGAATATCAGCATCAATTTCATCAGTGTCAAATTCTACTGTTCCTGCGCCTAATATCTCCATAAATTCTCTGGAAGCTTTGGCGTGACTGTCTCCGCTGTTCCAATGCCGTTTATTTACTGGATCATCTTGAGGATTGCCATTAGCATCTCTGGCTGTATCATCAACAATCACATAATTGAATTCTCGACCTATTAAATGTTTGCATCCTGTGTGAAGAATACTGCCGTAAATGATTCGTTTCCATTGTTCTGTTACTAATCCTCCATAGTAATCACTCCCGATCGGAGCTAGATTGAATGTAAACCTACCATGATTGCGAGAGTTACTAGCTAAATCCAGTTGATATCGATCAGTTTTATCCACAATAAATGGATTCAGCAGTGTAGGACTTTTTGTATTTTCTGGGATTTCACCAATACAAAATCTATCTTTGCCAACATCTTTGTGTAACCCTGAAAGCAGAGTATTTCGCAAAGTTACTTTGGGAGTATTTGACCATTCTTTTGCAACACAGTCCCACACTGACCAAACAGCAGTTGTTGCTACTTTTGCCAGTGTTTCGTCTGCGCCGTACCAGTCGTAATTTAGCTCATAAATTGTTGGCATCTGTTTAAATGAAGTCCATAAAATTGAGTCTACCTGTTGCTATTCTAGCAACTTTGTCAGGTCCTAATAATGCTGCAATTTCTTCTTTTCCAGTGACTTGAATTGGATTATCAGGATTAGTTAAATTATAACAAATTGCATACTCATTTTTTGGATCTAATCCGAGTCCTATGATTTGGCTCATAGCAAGTTTGGCATTGTCGCGCATATTTTTAGCTGAGAGTTTGAACTGATCCAATATTTCGATCGCATTAGTTTCGTACATGGTAGCTACTCTCAGATTGAATCTGTTAGGATTATCCACTAAATCTCCAAAGACATAGAGAGTTTTCGACAAAGCAGTTTTATTTCGCATCGCTAAAATGATAATGATTGAGACAATTAAAATCGGCCCTGCCATTGCAATCAGAAACATCCAGGCAGTAACATTCATATTACTGGTTCCAAAAACAGTCATCAACAAAGCTTCGTTAATTTTCAAAGCAGAAGCAGCAAAAAATCTTAGTGCTTCAGCCCCTGAACTGCCAGAGACTTTGAGAACGATCGAAGTTACGCAATGAATAAGAGCTGTAATTAAACTTGCTGGAATTCCTGCCAAATTCATGCAAGTCGTTAAAAACCAACTTGCTATGCTAGAAATTATGCCTGCTGTAATTCCTACTGTCGCTAAACCACTTCCTACAGCAACGATCGGCGCTATCACCGGGACAATTATCAAAGCACTCGCATTTACTTTGATACTTCGCATTGATAAGATTTGATCGTTGTAAATTGAGTTGATCTCGTAGTTGCTATTACCTATTACTGTACCTGTACCTGTACCTGTACCTGTTCCTGTTCCTGTACCTGTTCCTGTACCTGTCGTAGAGCGTACAATTCTTGGAGAAGGGATAGGTGCATCACCCATAGCAACTAAACTTCTAGCCACATTGTTGTATTTAGATCGCGTTCTACGTCGATCGTCTAATTTTAGTCGTTCATCTTGCAATTCTTGGTAATATTTATCTCGTAATCTTCTAGCTTCTTCCTGCATTAGAAGCTTTTTTTGATTAATTGATCTCCAAGCCTCATCCATAGCGTAGTTAATTTTTACCCCGGTTTTGGACAATTCTGGGAGATTTAAGCTATTGTTGAAAGCATTTATGACATCACCATAGATACCTTTCTCTGTACTTGTAGAAATTAATCCAGCCAACGCTCTTTCACCAGCACCCGCTAAATTGGGATAAAGTTTGCTGTTGTAGGCACGGTTGATGCCGTGGGATGTTTCCAAAAATGCTGTTCCACATTGAGCTATCAGAAGAGGAAATGCTGCTACATTCTGCGATGACTGAAGCCAACCTAAAAGAACTTTAGCCGTTGGATGAGCCAACAATCCCTGAGTCAGCGGTTGCTCCAGGAGCCATTGCTGAGGAGCCTCCATTATCTTTTTGACTTCACTAACTCCTTTTAGTGATTGAAAATTAGCCCAAACATCATCGAGTGGATTGGTAGGCATAGTAAGTGTGGTTTGAGATATTTTTAACAATATTATAATTCAATTCACACACTTAATGCCTACCGTCATTAGCTAATTTTAAGAATTAGACTTTTTCAAACTTTCTAGTTTAGCAACTCTATCGCATTCAGTCAGTTCAGGAGTAGAGTTTCGGGCTAGCCAGATCCATGTCACCTCATGAACTTTTGCTAATTTATCAAGTTCTTCCCACAAGTCTTGATTAGCGTTACGTTTCCAACCTTTAGCCATTGTGTTTACGACGTAGCTTGAATCCGAAAACAGTGTCACCTTACAAGGCTTCTTGAGAGCTTTCAACGCTTCAATCGCTGCTGTCAATTCCATTCGATTATTGGTAGTGGTTGTATCAGATTGACCACTAATCATTTTCTTGTTAGTTTTGTCTGGAATTGTGAGTAATGCAGCCCAACCACCTGGCCCTGGATTCCCTGAGCAAGCACCATCACAATGAATATTAACCACACTTTTTGTTTCAGTTACAGTTGTCATTACTTTTAACCAAAAAGAACATCAAAATCTAAAAGCGAAGCTACCTAAAACCTGAATTATTGCTATAATATAACAAAGAATTGGGTGGATTTATGTCAGAATACACAGATTTGTTGAGAGAATATGCGCGTTTATCGGTTATCAATTCTGGATTGTCGATCGAGAATTCGGAATTATTGAGCGAGAATTCTGAACTGTTAATAGAAAGTTTGAGGGTAAAAGCAGAAAATCTAAGACTGACTGAGCGGTTGGAACAAATGAACTATTTAGCAAGAGCAATGTATAACGATTTCAAACTCGATCAACCACATGGAAACTTGACAGAAAATAATAGAGAATCCTTAGAGTTGGAGAGTGGCGGGACTATCTATTTAGTTCAGTATCTCGATCGAAATGGAAAATCCTACATATCAACAGAAGGTTTTACACCAGAAGGTGACATAGCCCCTAAGCTTTATTATTTCGGCTATGCGGTCTTTTTCATGGTAGAAGAACTGGTACGACAAGAATTTAATAGTCTGCCTGAGAGATTTTCAACGTTGTTCGATCGAAACCCAAAGTTTATGAACTATGTAGTCAAAGAATTTGAACGGGTGATGGCATATTATTTATAAGTCCAGCGAAGAAGTTCAGCAGTCAAAGAACAAAAATTTGATATTCATTTAGAAACTAAGGAAGTTTTACTTATGGACGATCGTACCAAACAACGGTTTGAAACAACTTGACGACCAATCGCTTTCATAGATAACCCCTGACTCCGCAAACTACGAATGCGTTCTCTCAAAGCTTCAATTTCAGCGGTCGATGGCGCTACGCCCTTCGACTACGCTCAGTGCAAGGCCCCGCAAGCTACGAGTAGATGGTTCGACTTGCTTAGGCTGTAAGTCCCATGCTCTGATACTGCGCTGTACCTTTCCTGCTGTCGTGTGGGTATGTTTGGCTATCTCGGAATAAGATAGCCCTAGACGGTACAAACGGATTTGTTCTTCTAGATTGCTCATCTCTTTCGCAGAATTATTAATATTGAAGTAGAGAAGCTAGAAACTGGAGACGCATCAAAGGAACAGTCGCTTGGGGAACGCAGATCGACAGACCTGCTAAGTTGATTGCTTCTGCCCTGCCTGGAGTTCTCCGTTTTACTCCTGGCTCGGCTGGCGGGGGATTGAATCGCCACCAGTGGTCATAATGCAATCCAGCCATGTACTCGGGAACGCCATCATCCAAAGGCATAGTTCTGGGTTTAGTTTCTGGGTAGCTGGTAAACGATTTTGCGATTTCAATCTGTGTTCCAATGTGTTTTGACCAGCCCTCCCACCTTTTCCGTTGCTGGATGCCAAAGTGGTTGGCGTAGGCAATGATAAAGACTCTTTGCCTCTCATGTACCGCACCGCACTCCGACGCGCTGATAACTTCAACTTCTGTTTCGTAACCGCCCATTCTGAGTCCGGCAATAATTGTTCGTAGCCCTCGATCGATAAGCCCGACAGGATTCTCCACCAATACAAAACTTGGTCTACCGAGTATGACGCATCGGAGTGCTTGGAACCATAAACTTGATTCGATGTGAACGAGTCCGGTTTTTGTTCCGGCTCTGGATGTACCTGTGCAAGGGAACGAGATTGTATAGACATCGGCTTTATTTTTGATTGGTAGGTAATCACAAATATCGGAATGGATTGGAATATTAGGGAAGTGAGTTTGTAGAACTTTTTGAGAATATGGGTTTTTTTCTACGAATTCGATCGTCTCTAATTTAATCTGAGAATTGGCGTTAACTAAACTCCCTGCTAATTCCCAAGCTCCTATTCCCGCAAACAAATCAACGCATTTCAGTTTCATTTTAGTAACTTTATTTTAATTCTATCATTTTCACTTCGTGTTTGGGAAGTAGTTTCTAATCAACAACTGTGACTAATATGACTAAAATTGTAATGATTTCTGGCAGTCGCTCAATCAAAGATATCACCGCTGGATTACCATCAATTGATCGAATAATGGAGCTAAAGTTTTCGATAATAGTTGGTGATGCGGGAGGCGTAGACAAGTTAGTTCAAGAATATCTGCGTCGATCGAATTACCTGAACGTTAAGGTTTACTTTGCTTTGTGGAACGGCAACGGAAAACCGAGAAATACGACGGGGTATGAAACGGTTGGAGTTGCAGGGAACTATGTCGATCGAGACAAGATGATGTGCTCAGTTTGCGATTACGGTTTGGCTCTCTGGGATGGCAACAGTCGTGGAACCAAGGATAACATCGATCGAACTGAAAGGAAAACCAAAATTATCAGAATTTGAGGCAATTGAGGTTGGTTGGTGAGGGTCGCTTCGCGATAAGGGAGTGACCTATCACTTGTAACTATCATGACTATTGCTGTAGAACAATTTGATTTCGATAAATTCACGACTGAGAAAGTTAAATTTGCGATCGATATTGACCGCGAAGTTTTCAATGTTAGTGAAGGTCTAACCGATCATTATGACCAACTTGACAATTCTCCGCTTTGGCGAGGCAAGTTTTCTGTTGAGGAATATCGGCAAATGTTATGGCAACAAATCCAGCAGCATTTACCCAGATATTTCAAAGTCAGATTAAAAGGTTTCTATGAGCCTAATTTAGTTCCTGATTCAGATATCTTTCGATCGGTCATGGAATTAGCTCATGCTTATCGGGATACAGGTCGGCTCAAGCTGATTTATATTTCCGATCGCTCTCATGCTGAACTTGTCGCCAGATGCGTTGATTATTTGGCAAATCAGGTTCTAAATTAGATCGGCTGTACCAGGAAAGGAATTTATGTCTTTTCCTGGTAAGAAGCCGAGGTTTTCAGCGATACCGGAAATTAATCTTGGGTAAGAAGCTGTTATCTGACTATTCTACCACGCAACATCACAACCACAATTCTAATATTAAGAAAATCATGTCAGACATTCACATCAATCCAATGAACCTTTTTCCTTATGATGTCAACAGACGACAAGGAACTTACTTCGATCGAAACGGCAAGCGAGTTAGCGATGAGTGTTTGAAATGGCATTATGCTATTGCTTATGAAGGCACAGACATTCGCTTGGCAACTTGGGCTTGTAAACAGCGGAAAGAATTGACCAATTTAGCTACTTATTTTGATGGAGCAACAGTCGAAGAAAAACGTCAAATTATTTGGCACAAAATTCACACTCAAACAGTTAATAGACATTTCCTTCGTTTCTGTGAGAGACATAGAAATGAACCTTTATTTCTTTGGTATGTGAGTTCTTACGACTTACCTACTGCTCAATTCATCAAAAGATTTCTGGAATGGTATTGGTCAGAATACCCGATAATCAACGCTTAATCGAACTGTGGCTTCTTGCACGCTCGCGGAGTCGAAGGGCGCTTCGCGATAGAGACAAGAGTTTTTATTGCGGAGTTTGCCATGAGTTTAGTTACAGTTAAACCAACAGGAAAGAAAGTAGTTACCCTGATTTCCCGCCCTCGCCCTGACCAGTCTCAGTTTGATTTGTCGGTTAACGAGAATTTGGTTTGGCGAGGCGGTGTCTATGTTTGCGTAGATGGTAGGAAGGAATATCCTTTCTCTTGCGAACTCCCGTTATCTGTCAATGGCGATCGCATCCAGGTAGGTAGCCTTTATTCGACTGTCTGCGGGGTAGTTACGGTTAAGTCGATCGTCCGTTCAGTAACAGTCAGTCAATATTTTGAGTATATTGTCGAAACTGAAGAAGGAACTGAAGAAAAACTTCTGTCCTGGGAATTCGATAGCGCTGTCTAACTTTCATTTCAAGAATCTTAAGATGTTTATCCAGACAGTTTGAGGTTCTTGAATGCTTCGCTGAGGAGTGCAAATTTGAGGCAACTATTATGACAGTAATCGCAATTGATAGACTACAATCTGCTAATTTTGGTATCTCTGACACAATTGGCAGACATTGTAAATGGCGCGATGGTGTGTTTATTTACAAGAACAGTGACGGGGAAATGTATTTTCAATGTGAATTGCCGTTGTGTCAGAATGGCGATCGAATTGAAATCGGTAGTTTATACAATACCTCTGTTGGAATTGTCCAGGTTCTAGCTATGAATTTAACTAGCCACGTCAATCAAGCTTTCATCTACATAGTTCTTGATGAAAATGGCGATCGCACTGAAACTCTTCATGGTGATGAGTTTATCAGTATTTTCTGGTAATTCTAACTAGGGGAACAGGAATTCAAACTGTTTCTGTTTCCCTCATGTGATGCTCATGTCATGCTCATGTGACGGTCATGTGCGCTATGTACAGGTACATATAAGCAGATACAGGCTATGTGTAAGAGTTGAAGTGAAGAAAGAGAGATGAAAATACTTCGTTTTGGGGAAGTGATGTTGTTCCCCAAAATGAAATGCAAAACGTATCACTGTTTGACTGGATTGTGAAAAACAATTTGCCTGAAGCAGATTTCTGGTTAATCAACAAGGGTAGCAAACATAAGTTAGGGGAACCAGTTAAGAAATTTCAGCCTTACCTAACTGGCATCAAATGTCCAGTGTTGGTTTTCCCAGATTACGGCTTTTATCTGTGCCTGCACCTGCACCAGCAAGGATTCTGGCAACAGTATTCGCAAGGTTCATTAAATCTTCAGCATCTTCGCCTCAAGAATGTTAAAGAAGTTTTTCGATCGATCGGTAATCAGCACAGAATTCAACATCAAGCCTGTTTCAAGTCGTTTGTTCCATATCCTGTATCTGCTACTACAACAGAGACAGAAGAGGTGTATGCTTCGCTATAAAACGTTGACTTATTGAATTGTTCAATTACAGGATTAGTGAAATGGAAAGAATAAATTTCGGTGGAATTCAAGCTGAGGTGTTGGCGTTGTCTCCACACCACGGCTGTTTTATTTTCCGACTGTCCGATCGAATTGCTATCAAAGGCATTTACACAAGCCGATTTACTTGGGATGAAACAACAGATAATCTCGCAGGTTTTCTATCAGAGCGGTTTGTCTTGTATGTAGGGGCACATACCTACAACGAAGCTGAATTTATCAAAGACACAATCACCAAAGCTGGCGGAACTCCGAATGATGATGTCTCTTTTTCCAGGTTCGTCCGTGGCTATCCCCATGAAGTAAGAGCGATCGGACTACAACCTGAGTATCTTCTCCAAACTCTACAGCATTTTCCTCATCCTGCTTAGCTACAAAAACATTAACAATCCTAGAAACAATCCTAGAAACAATCACAGAAACAAAATCAAGAAACTGTTTCCAAGGTTTGTTAATGTTTTGCTTCGCTTTGAAGTGTTGAGTTATTTACTTAGTAAGGAATCTTGGTCATGGAAACAGTCAATTTTGCAGGTGTTGAAGGTAAAGTAGTGGAAACATCACCGCACGGCAGTTACGTTGTAGTAAGATTGAGCGATCGAATCACGATTGTCGGCACAACCAATAATCAATTCAATTGGGAAGAAATGCCCGATGCAGCTTCAGGATTTGAATCGTTCATCACGTACATAGGGATTCGATCGAAAACTGAGGCTACTACATATCTCAATCTCGTAGCTACAGTTGGCGGTTACACACTCCCGAAAGAAGCCGAACCGAGAAAAGCTAAGCGGATTAAAGATTTCCCGTTTGAAATTAAAATACGTGGGCTAAGTCCTGAGTTTGTTGCTGAAGTAATTCGCTGCAAGAAAAAGTAGCTGACTATTCAACTACCTAAAAGCTAAGACCTAAGTTTCTCTTTACTACTTCTGTAAGGAGAAACTTAGACTATCCACATTACCTAATTCACCCACAATTCTTATGTCGGACAAAATAGTTTACGATGTGATTAAACGATTTGAAGTTATTGACGGTGTACCTCAATTGATTTCTACTGACATTAAAACAATTCAAGGTGGAACAACTTTGTTTTCGTAGCTTGCGGGTCGCGTAGCGACATCGCAGAAACTTGGTTAGCAAAGAATACTCAGTTAGTCCGGTGCTACACAGAACAATACGTTGGCTACAAAAACAAACGTGACAAAAGATATCAACTGGTTCTCACTCCTAGAGCAACCTCTCTTCAAGTAGCATTTCCCGCATCTAATTTGAGTGGCAAAGTTAAGTTTCTTACCGAAAACGATGCGCTGTTTCCTTACGCATTGAAGGTGTCGATCGAGAACAAAGAAACTCTTTTCAAGCTTCTTAATGACCTTTTTCCACAACACCAACAACAGCAGTAACAAAAGATGTCTCTAAATGAACGTGAAGAACGTGAACGACAAGTCTTTGAATCTGAACGTGAGAAATCTGAAATTACTAAAAAGCTCAAGTTGGCTTTCAAATCGTTAGCTTGGCAACATTACCACGAACAGATGAGTGAAGACGAGTTTAACAAACGTTGGCAAATCCATCAAATTCATTCGATGGATTACTATCGAACTGTTTGGTATCTCATGGAGAAAGGCTTTTCTATCCAAGCATTACTAAACAGCCAGTCAGAAACCTAACCTACTTCTACTTCTACTACTACCATGATTCAGATTGATTCACAAACAGAACAGACAACTCTACGCCTACGTGATGCCTTCCGTGTACTCGCATGGGAGGTGTTTGAAACTAATCCTGAGATTCGTGAAGATTTAAACCAGCGTTACACCAGATTCTACAGTCGCTGGAGACAGTGCAAAATTCGATCGATGGATCTAACTGAACTTTCTCTCTTAGCAACAGAAAGAGGTTTCTCGATCGAACAACTGTTGACTATCAGAGAATGTTACTACTCCATCGCTCAACCTTATCCAGACACTTTTGCTGATGATTAACGGCTAACCTAAACAGTGATTGGTGATGGCAAGTTTATCTTTCCATCATCAATCGTAGGCGTAAACCGGGCTTGCACTGAGCGTAGTCGAAGGGCGTAGCCATCGAAAGAGAAGAAGCAACAGTAATTTTTCTGTAAGGGTCGCTTCGCGATAAGGAAGTGATTTTTAGTGATGGATAATTCCAATGAAACGACTAAAGAAAGAGATCCCTAACCTTGAGCTTTTTCGCGATTACTGCCGTAGCTTAGTAGAGCTAATGAAGCCTAGCCACTCAACGCTGACGACTCGACGACTAGAACTTTGGCTTTTTAACGAAGTGCATCTAGGCAACGGCACAGTAAAGCCAGCTTATTTTGACGATCGACTCTATAACTTCTGCCAACGAATCTATCCCGGCAGTAACATAGGCTTGCTCACCTATCACGGCACTGAGAGAGGAGGCAGTAGTGGCTTAATCCGACCTCACAAGGATCACGGCTACGCAATGCCTCACGCAGTAAGCATAAATCTTGGCGAGGCTGAATTTGCGATCAATGGCAAGCTTCATAAACTCAATGATGGCGACATCTGCGAATTTAACTGCAAGCTTACTCACTCAGTCCCACGAATCCTGACCCCTGAGCGCTTCTCCCTAGTCCTTTGGACTTTGAATGAGAAGAAAGGCTATAAATCACAAATGGTAGAACCGATCGAATGGTAGAGGAAAGGCTGCATAGTAACAAATTCTATGCAGCCTTTATTACTTATTCAACACCAATTGAAATGAAAGAACCTACAGTAGTTTTTCTGTCAGGTTCGCTTCGCGATAGGGAAATGAGATAGGTTTTCTGCTTATTTCCAAAATTACTGTACATTTATCAAAGGAATTTCATCATGGCTATTGTATTTATGTCCAAAACTGCCAAAAAGCGTAGTTTGTTGATTGATGCGCTTCGTATTCTTGCCTGGGAAGAGTACAAGTCTACCAACAAAGAAGCACTCAAGAATCTTCAGTATGGCGGTTATGCTGTCTTTGACAAAGAATGGCAAGTTGATGAAATTCATGGCAAAGGTTATGAGGATCTTCTCGCTTTTGCTAAGAGTCTAGAGTTTTCTGAGGCAGAATTGCTTTCGATTCGATCGAAATACTACGCCAAGAAAACTAATACTCCTAGTACGACTGCTTCTGTCAAGAATAACAGTTCGTCTAACGGTAATGGCAATGGTAACATTCCTGAAGATGTTAGTGCTGTTGAAGAAGAAGAATATGATGTTGGTGATGCCTTTTAGCCTTGACTAACAGAGATTGATGGTGGAGAGTTTCTACTTTTCATCATCAATCCTATCATCTATCGAAAGAGAAGAATCTACAGAGAGTTATCTGTTAGGGTCGCTTCGCGATAAGGAGGTGAGTGAAATATTGTCGTTTGGAGCATAGTATCATGGAAAAGATGAAGAAAGTTATCCCAAATCTCTCTGAATTTAAAGAGTATTTGAGAGGTTTAGTTGCAGAAATGGAATATAGCCATAGTAGTTTGACCAATAAAAGGTTAGAACTTTGGTTGTTTAATAAAGTCCATCTTGGCAACGGACAAGTCAGCCTTGGGTTTTATGACGAAAGGTTGTATCAGCTTTGTCAGAGGCTTTATCCAGGCTGTGACATAGGTTTGTTGACTTATCATGGCAAGAAAAGAGGTGGTAGTTGTGGATTGATTGCTGATCATCGCGATCATGGCTATGCACAACCGATCGCAGTTTCCCTAAATATTGGCATTGCAGAGTTTGTCGTTGATGGCAAAAGCTGTGTGTTAGATGACGGTGAAATTGTGAAGTTTAATTGTAAGCAAATCCATTCTGTCCCTCGGATCATGAGTGAGGAAAGATTTAGTTTAGTTTTGTGGCAATTAAATCAAGCTAAAGGTTATCTATCGAAAATGGTTGAGTCGATTGAATGGTAAGATTAAGTTAAATATTTTGGATTCGATCCAAAGTGTTTAACTTAATCTACTAATCGGTCAATAAAAAAACAATGGTGAAGGTAAGCGTTTTGTAGGGCTTCGCCATAAGGAATTGAGTTAGATTTTCTGTACTTTACTTAGAGGTTTATCATGGCTATTCACATATTGACCAAATCTGAAAAAGAAGCATCCAATCTGAGAGATGCTATTCGGATAATGGCTTGGTCACAGTTCAAGGCTGACAATGATACCGATCTCAAAGGTTTAGATTTGTACGAAATTTTCAAAAAGGACTGGGAAACCTATGAGATTCATAAAATGGATCTGGCAGGAATTCGTACATTTGTCGGCAAGTTGGGATACACATCCGACGAATTGATGCAAATTCGATCGGAATATTATGCCAACAAGAAAGAATACAACAACAATAGAACCGATGAATTTTAGTTCTAGCGATCGATAGCAAAGAAAAGCCTCAGTATCTGTAAAGGATATTGGGGCTTTAAAATTAAGAGAAAGAGTAAGTGAAGATTTTTTGTGAGGGCGCTTCGCGATAAGAGAATGAGTTGTAAATTTACAACTCATTAACCCTTATCTAGGTATTTCTCATGGCTAATTTAACTGAGACTTTGGTATCGATCGTAATTGCTGGTGAATTAGCAGCAATTGGATTATTAGCAGGAACCGGATTAATCGGTTATGCAAAAGTTACAGCAGCTCACGTTCAGTTAGTTCAAACAGCAAAGCAAAGCAGATATGATGCAATCGTAAATTATGGCGAAGTTAGAAGTGTAGCCATCTATACGGGTGATAAGCCAGCAATTGCAGAGTGTTTGAGCGGAGTTTGTGGAGCTAAAGTTCCATTACCCAGCGGTTTAAACATCAAATCAACCTTTAGAGGTATTGATGCGAAAGTTGCAGGTAAAGCAGGTAGCAATTTAGCAACCTTGATTAGTTGGAGTAGTGAAACCAATAGCGGAATTGGTGGTAGTTACGGCCAGCATGGAACGATAACCATTAGCCATCCCTGGACTAGAAAGAAATTTTGTTTAGTTAGGGGTGGAGCTAATGGCAATCTCGGTGAAGTTGTAATCAAGCAAGATAAGGAGTGTAAATAGCCATGTTGAATCAGAAAGGAAATCTCTAGCTAATGCTAGAGATTTTTTTTTAGACCTACTTAACTATCATCCATTACCCAAAAATTACTCATCATGAACAAGAAAATCGTTGCTTTAGCAGTTTTGATTCTCGCTGGTTTCGCTTCCTGTCAGCTCATGAAACCAAAAGCAGTTGAAGAAATTCCCGCAGCTCCAGTTGTCAAAGCTTTGCCTCAAGATCCATCACTTCAGGTTTATTTCAATCAGTCTCAGACTTCTAGCTATACTGAGCCATATCGTCAGGTCACTCGATCGGGACATGATTTAGAACAGCTCATGGTCTATTCCATCAACAGCGCTCGTGAAAGTGTCGATGTCGCAGTTCAAGAGTTACGTTTGCCTCGGATAGCGCAAGCTCTAGCGCATCGTCATCGCTCAGGTATTAAAGTTCGCGTCATTATCGAAAATCTCTACAATCGTCCCATCGCTCTTTCTGCCTCACAGATAGCATCATTGCCCAAACGGGAACGCGATCGATATGCCGAACTGGTTAACCTCGCAGATATTGATAAAGATGGTTCGCTGTCAGATGCGGAAATCTCCAGCGGTGATGCTCTTGCGATCGTCCGTGAAGCAGGAATCCCCATGATTGACGATACCGCTGACGGCAGCAAAGGCAGCGGATTGATGCACCACAAGTTCATCATCATTGATGGCAAAACCGTTATCGCCACTTCTGCCAATTTCACTACCAGCGATATTCATGGCGATTTCAAGAGCGCTGAAAGTCGCGGAAATCCCAACAATTTGCTGAAAATGCAAAGTCCAGAGCTAGCCAAAGTTTTCACAGAAGAGTTCAGCCTCATGTGGGGTGACGGCCCCGGTGGGAAACCAGACAGCAAGTTTGGTGTAAAGAAGTCGATTCGCCCGATCGCCAGAGTTCAAGTCGGCGGTGCAACCGTCGCGGTTCAGTTCTCGCCGGCGACAAGCAAAACTCCCTGGCAGCAGACACCGAATGGATTAATCGATCGGACTTTAGCCACCGCATCCAAGTCCGTCAATCTGGCGCTGTTTGTCTTCTCTGCTCAGCAGTTGGCTGACACACTCGAAACCAAATCTCGAACCGGAGTCGGCATCCGAGCTTTGGTTGATTCCAGTTTCGTCTACCGCCCCTACAGCGAGGCGATGGACATGATGGGTGCTAGCCTACTGGACGGTTGCAAATTGGAAGTCGAAAACCGTCCCTGGAGTCAGCCACTGGCGACGGTCGGAATGCCAAAACTTCCCGTAGGCGATCGACTGCACCACAAGTTCGGTGTTGTTGATGGAACCAAAGTCATCACCGGTTCTCACAATTGGAGTGAAGCCGCCAACCGAGCAAATGATGAAACGCTGTTGGTTGTGGAAAGTGCCACGGTCGGCGCTCACTTCGAGCAAGAGTTCGATCGACTCTATCAAGGCGCAATTCTCGGTCTGCCACAGCGCATCAAGCAGAAGATGGATTCTCGCAAATCTGAATGTAAGTAGATAATTCTCCAGCCCTCGCTGGAGATTTTCTGTTACCTAGCGCTTCGCGTTAATGAGTTGATTTCTAACTAAAAACTATGCTGCACCTCAAAAGCTATTTCTCTGTTTCTGAACAACAAGCTTTAGTTGAGCTTATCCGAAATATAGCCAGAGCCAACGGCGGGGTAACAATTTCTGTGATGCCCAGTGGCCAGAAATTCAACTGTAGCCAAACCAGTTGCGGAATAGTTGGTTGGCTATCCGATCGAAATGGCTACCGTTACTCATCCATCAATCCAGTAAATAATCAGCCATTCGCAGCAATGCCAACAGAGTTAATAGACATTGCTCAAAGTTTAGCCAAATTAGTTGGTGAATTTGATTATCAGCCCGAAACTTGCCTAATCAACTTTTACCCAGCCACCGGGAAAAGTAAGTTAGGTTTGCATCAAGATAACACCGAGAGCAACCTCAAACCCTGCATCATTTCGATATCTCTCGGTGATGATTGCAGTTTTGTCATCGGCAGCAACCGCAGTCGGAAAGATCCATTAGAAGGCATCCTCTTACGATCGGGCGATGTCGTTATCTTGCACGGTGACAGCCGTTTAGCCTATCACGGCGTCCAAAGAATTCTTCCCAAAACCTCGGACTTATTGAAGAACCACGGCAGATTAAACTTAACCATTCGCCAAGTTTATTAGCCAAGAAATAACACATAAATAAGTAATGCTTCGCCATGAGTTGTTGATTCTTTTTCAGAGAAACAACTCATGGCAGCAAGCAATATTCCTGCTTTACAACAACGAGTCAATCGAAGTCTTAACCGCGAGACTCAATACAATTTTCATGAACCGTTTGATGTGAAAGAGTACCACACGGCGATGATTACTGGACATCGCTGGTTCGATTACAACATTCCGATCGATAAACTTATCAAAATGGCAGTGAAGCAAGGCGTGACTAAATTCTTGTGTGGTATGGCGCTCGGCACTGACCAAGTTGCAGCAGAGATTTTAGTTCGGCGTAAACTCAAATGGACAGCCGTGATTCCTTGCGCTGATCAACATCTTCTCTGGAAACCTCGTGAGCAAAGTCATTACAAAAAGTTGCTGGAGCAAGCAACTGATCAAGTCTGCCTTTACAAGAATTACAGTCCAGGTGTCATGCAGGCTCGGAATGCTTGGATGGTGAAACGATCGGACATTTGCCTAGCAGTTTTTTCCGGCGATCCTCACGGCGTTGGGGGTGGAACTGCCACAACTTTTGAGATGGCCCGCAATCATAATCTGCTCATTTATCAGTACGTCCCGGCTGAATCTCAGTTCTTAATTGTTGAACCTGCTCACCGTCAGTTACGCCTCTTCTAGCTGTTTTTCCTCACATCCCCCCTTATTAAGGGGGACATCTGACCAACCGCAAACTTAACCAAAAACTCAACCAGAAACTCAAAATGAAGAAAAAAGCAGTTATAGCGCATATTCACAGTCGCATCACCAAACTTGCGAAGGGTGCGATCGAACGCGGAGACATTCTCACTTGCGATCGCATCTCCGACAGCTCTTACTTAATCAAGCGTTCTGTTCCTGATAAAAATGACGGCAAACCACAGACTACCAAATATACTACCGTCGCTGCTGCTAGCCTGCTTTATCTTCTCAATTCCTACGCTTTAGCTAATTCCATAGACACAGAAACAAAAACAAAATAATGCTTCGCTGTAAGGGAGTGTTCTGTTTTTGTTTCTGTGTCTAAATGCAAAACCATTCAGCTACCTTCAGAGCACCGCAAACTTGGTCAGAAGAAGACATCGACTATCTTTTACTAATTGAAAAGATAGTCGATGTTGATGCGATCGTAGAAACGCTTAAATTTCGCTGCATCTGTGACTGTCAGATGGACAACGATTCTGATGTCAAATTAGCGTTTGTGCGTTGGTTTAAAGCCAAAGTCGAACACATGAGCAACGATATTTACAATGTCGTTGAATCTGAAGCTAAAGTTTTCCGAATTAATTTACCTTCGCTCTGACAAACGCTCTGACAAGAAAACCCCGGCGACGCTTCGTGAAGGCTTCGCCGGGGGGTACTGATTTCTCTATCACTCTGTCAAACAATCTATCAAAGGTAAAATATGTCCATCCAATTTTCAACTACTTTAGCACAAACTCTTCAACAATCAGCAATCGATTCTAATCTTGATTGTGAAACTGTTGAGATATTAGTTCCTGAGAAAGCTTATGACCGGATGCTTCTAGAAGCGATCGGCAAACTGATTGATCTGGATCAAATTGTTGAAAGACTTCTGGCTTTGGATTGTCAGCAGTGCAGTTTATTTACACCTGACCAAGTTAAGTTTGCCTTCCTCAAATGGATTGAGAATCATGTTGAGTCGATCGAACTGCAACCTGAATGGTATCTTCACAAGGATTTCAAGCATTTCGATCGACATCTGCCGTTTGACGAACTGCAAGAAGCGGTTGAACAAGAGTTTGATGTTGAAGCCGTTTATGATGAAATCGGCGCTGCTCATGAAGCTGGATTATTCGATAATTCTAGTCTTGAAGATCAGTTTAGTGGTACTGCACAACAAGCAGCAGCAGATGCTTTAACTTGGTAGCTAAATAGTCAACAAAAAAAGCGGTTAGCGTAGGACTAACCGCTTTTGAATTCAGTTTCAGGTATTTTCCACACAACAATTCTATCATGGAACATCTCAAAAGACTTGCCGAAATTCGCAATCAAATTGAAAGATTAAAAGTTGAAGCTGAAGCGATCGAACCTGATGCTATTCTTGAATCTTTCGAGATTATTGAGTCTAACAAAGCTCGCAAAAACGTAGTCTTTAACGATGACAATGCCAAAATCGTTATCCAACTTCGCACTCGCTACGATAACGAAAATCTTAGTGTCGCTCGACTTGATGAGGATATCAGCCGTGAATACGATAATTTATGTCGATCGAATGCAATCCCTCTCGCTAACAGTCAAGCTTACATTAACGATTTGAAGGAAATGCTTGCAGAAGCAGAAACAAAACACGAAGCGCTTCTCAGTTCTGTCTACTTACAAAACTTAGAGAAACAGCGGGCGAGCGCACTTAAGAAAACTGAACATAAAGTGCCAGCATTAGCCGTTTATGTTCACTACTTGAAGCATTAAAATAAACCTAAAGCGATTGTACTCTCTTATTGTGCTTCGCTTTAGGATGTTGATTTCAACAACTATTTTGTACAATGACAATAATCACTGTCAATCAATCCAGTTTTCAGGTAGAGCGATTTCTTCGTTACAAAGAAAATCGAGTCAAAGGACACTTCACCTTAGAAGGTCTAGAATTTCCATCGCTCAATATGGCGATCGTAAAAATCAATAGCCGAATCTTAAAGATTAATTCTGTACTTGGTGTGCTGCCAGTAACAGAAGTCTGGGGATTTGTCATCAATGATTCTGGCGGAACTCTCTCAACTTTCCTCACTGCACAGAGAGAAATTCCCCCGATAGAACCTGAGAAAATCTATGAATTAGACTTTCTCCCGTTTAAGTCTCAGCTAGGGAAAGGCTTCATATTAAACACTTTTCCTCGTAATCCGAGCAATGATCATGAGAAATTCGGACTAGAAACAGCTCAGGATATTCTCAATTCTGCAATAGATTACTGTCGTGATGAAAGATTGAATGAAATCCAATTGAATTAACTTAGTAATTTTGATTGCTGTTAGCCGAGCGATCGCCCACAGCAATCAAAAATTACGGTAAATTTAATAGATAAAGCTAAAGCAATTGTAGTGCTTCGCTTTTAAGTATTGAGTTTATTTTTTACAGAAACTTAACCAGAAACAAAAACAGAAACAGAAACAAATCCCAAAATCAACCAGAAACAAAATCATGAAAAACCCAATCATTGTTGACGGATTCGCTTTTCACATTCCTACAATCCCCAGCCGTTACAGAGCGAACTGTTCCAAAGAATTTTCGGTGATGCTATGACTACTCGCGGTTTGACAGTCAAGCAACGAATCGAGCTTCACATCATTTCAAAGGACGGCTGCTGGATAACTGACTACCATAGTGCAGGCAGCAGACCCAAGATTATCATCAACGGTAAGTCATATCAACTTTCCCGTGCAGCTTATGAAGCTTACAAAGGTGCAATTCCTGAAAAGATGTGCGTTTGTCATACTTGCGACAATGGACTCTGCATCAATCCTGACCATCTTTTCTTAGCTTCTCAGGTTGATAATATAGCCGATCGACAGCAGAAGAACCGTCAAGCAAAAGGCTCGGTTGTAGGTATTTCTAAGCTTATGGAATCTCAAGTTGAAGAAATTCGAGATTTGTTAGCTGAAGGTAAACTTACAACCCGAGAAATTGCTGAAAAGTTTGGGGTTTATTCTTCTGTAATTTCTGCTATTAACACAGGCAAAATCTGGAGTCATGTCGAAGGAATTGGAGCTAAAATAAACACAAGAAGAGTTAACGCAAAGCTTGATGAATCCAAAGTAAAACACATCAAAAAGTTACTTTCTGAAGGAATGAGTGCCAGTAAAATCGGTAAATTATACGGTGTCGGGAAATCGACGATCGCAGCTATTAAGCAAAATAAAACTTGGACTCATGTAAATCCAGAGTGATAGTAATGCTTCGCTGTTAAGTTTTGAGTTCCTTTGATTTTCTTAGTCAAAGGAACTTCAATGAAACAAAACCTGAAACTAAACCACAAACTCAACTAGAAACTAAAACTAAAATGCAAAACCCAATTGTCATAGACGGATTCGCTTTTCGTATTCCCACTATTCCTAGCCGTTACAGAGCAAATTGTTCGCGCGAGTTCGGAATGTTCGTCACTGGCGAAACCAAAGGAATGAACAGCAGTAAAGCAGAGAAAGCAGGACTGACCCGTGGTGAATTTGTTGAGATGGCGATTTGTGCGATCGGACAGAAAACTCTCACTTTCAAACCTCACTACGAAAATGAGCAATTCACCGAAATCTGGGGCATTCCAGTAGGCGGGGGAATCAAGACTCACTTTCATGAAAAATGTTCTGAATTAAGTACCTTTCTCATCCACCGTCAAAGTCAGGACAAAATGAAAGGCTTAGTTGAATGTTTTGGGCGAGAAGCGTTCAATTCTTGGGTTGCTGAAGGTATGCAAGGCGATCACAGTCAATATGCACTCAACAAAGCATCAGATGCTTATTTCGCAAACATTTTCCGATTCGAGATGGTACAAAGTGAAGGCAATTACGGCCCTTACTACTACTTAGCCATCACCACTCGTCCGATCGGAAATCCTTTTGAAGAGGCTGCCGTAAAAGCTGCTCGTATGATTTTTGAAGATGAGAAAAACGGTATCCGTCATTGCAGCGATCCTCGACTGATTGAGAATCAGGCAATGTGTTTGGGTTCTGCTTCTGATTCAGGTTTAGCTCTTGCAGCGGCTAACGGCGCTGAAGTTGTTGAAGCTGAACAACAACCTGTCAAGCAACTCAAAGGCAAATAATTCAACATTCAGGGGAGTAATCCTCTGAATCTCTGTTCAGTTCGATCGTCCTTATTTATGGCGATCGAACTGACTCCACTATTCACTCAATCTCTGTCAAAGAAAGGTAATCTCATGCTCAAAACAATCAAAGTAACTAGCGCAACAGGCAATCAACAACACATTCTCAAACTCTTCAAAGAGTATGTGATAGATTTTCTCAAAAAAGCTGTTGCTGTTGCCGAAGAAAACGGTCAACGGTTTTTACCTCAATTTTACAATTCTGACTGGCAATGGGTAACAGATTCCTCTCCCGCTGAATTACTGGAAACAGTGTCTTGGGCATGGCACAGTCGATGCGCTACGCGCCCGCAAGCTACGAACGGCAACGGAACCGATGGCGATTGCACTATCTACCTCAAGTCCGAACAAGCGATCCGAAGCCACACCACAGAAAGATTGCTTGAAGGTAATGCCGTCTATGACCTGGATATCACTGTAACCAGCTAGTCTCCCATTTCTCTACATATATAGGCGCGCGTTAATTAACACGCGCGCGTGATTACCCCAACATCTAAAACACATGAGTAATATTCAGTGGACTGGCATCACGGCTAATCCCATCCATTTGGTCAAAGCCGATGGCAAACACGGCGGACACTGGTGTCATAAAATCAGTCCAGGATGCCTTCATTGTTATGCCGAAACAATGAATCTAAGCAACTACTTCGTCTTTGCCAGTGGCTTAGCCTACAGCGGGACAGCCCCTGTCAACATGGTTTTCTCCTCAATCATCATGGAGAAACTGGTGAAAATGAAGAAAGGTGAGAGAATTTTCATCTTCTCCATGACTGACTGCTTCGGGCATTGGGTCAGTAATGATATGTTGGATTTAGCTTTTGCTTATATGGTGATAGCGTCCCAGCATACCTTTCAAGTTTTGACAAAAAGACCGGAGCGGATGCCGGACTATTTTCGATCGGCAAAAGAACCCATCAGAAAACACGTTGAGGATTTGAGACGACAACTCAAGCTACCCCCGGCAGAGTTTGTCTGGCCGATTCCGAATCTATGGCTTGGCACGACGATCGAGAACCAAGATTCTACTAAAAGAATCCCTTACCTTTTAGAAACAGAATCAGTAGTTTGGTTTCTGAGCTGTGAGCCTTTATTAGAACGGGTAACGATTAAGAAAGAATGGCTAGATCAAATCGACCAAGTAATTATCGGTGGTGAATCCGGGCCCGGTGCGCGTCCCTGTGACCTCGACTGGATTCGATTCATGATCAACCAATGTCAAAGTGCTGAAGACGTGGCGATATTTGTCAAACAACTTGGCTCAAACCCCATTCTCAGCGCCTGCTATATCGACGGAGTAGCAACTACTTACCAAAAACTGAAGCTTAAAGATAAAAAGGGCGGGACGATCGAAGAATTTCCCGAAGATGTGAGATTTCGTCAGTTTCCTGTTCCGAGACAAATGTTGCCGTCTTCTCTCTCTCTCTAATCCTGCTTGAGAAAAAACCTCTGACAAACTATTCGCATAGGTCAGAGGTTTTTCTTTTAGTTACTACCTATATCAACAAATATGGCACTCACAAAAATCGGCGGACAAAAAATCGCTGCTGCCAAGATTGGAATTTCTGTTGAAGAATATCAGCAAAATGTTAAGTCTGGTCTGAAATGGTGTTTCTCTTGCAAATCCTGGTTAAAGCTGAACTTGTTTAATGACAGCAAAAATGCCCGCGACGGCAAAGACAACCGTTGCAGAAGCTGTCGTAGAGCCTTCGATGCGCTACGTGCCCGCAAGCTACGAAAAAGGTATCAGCCTATTCCGATCGACATACGCAAATCCCGAGGCTTTCCCCCGGTTCCTGGCAGAGATGGCGACAAAACCCAAGCCCGGAACCGCGTAAATTACGCAGTCAGACGTGATAAATTACTCCATGCCCGTAATATCCCGTGCGTGGATTGTGGTCATTTAGGGCCCGATGGCGTACCGCCCCGCAAGCTACGACAGCATGAATATGACCACTACAAGGGGTACGATGCCGTCAACCATTTAGAAGTTGAATGCGTTTGCGTTCCTTGCCATGTCGATCGGGAACGCCAACGGAAACAGGAACGGCAATATCATAATCACACTCGGCGTTCTAATGGTAATGGTTAGTAGAAAATTAGTTGGTTTTGCTTCGCTGTAAAGCTGTGAAATTGTAAGTTTGGAGAATTAATATGCCGATTCACATTCCCAAGAAAAATGAAAAGTTCCCTGAGCCTCAATCTGAGCGTGAACCTAAACCTGAATCTAAACCTGTTGCTAAATTTGATGCAGACTTAGCATTTCAGGAATTAACTGCAAAACTTCGTTGGGAAAAGAAACATATTAAGCCCGTATTGGGTGAACTGTTCCCTTCCTATGACGATCGATGTTATATCTTTCTAACATTTGGATGTGATGAAGGATATGTAGGAGAAGGTTATGGTTTTTACCACTCTCGCATAGAAGAATATGATGAGATTGGTCGGCGTTTGGCTAAACTGTGGTCGATCGAACAAGAAACAGAAGAGAGAAAAGTAAATCACTACAGTCGTGGTGCCAAGTAGCCAAGTAAATAGTAATAGTGCTTCGCTGTAGGGTAGTGACTTTTTGGAACAATAATATGTCACTGCCCTATCTCCTCAAAATCAACAATTCAGGCGATCGAACTGATTCTTATCGGTTCATCGATCCTTCAGCTATTCCCGACGATCGACCAGCTCTGAGATTAGCTAACCGACTACAGTGGGATAGACTCAATATCGCACCAGAGTTAGATAAACTGTTCCGATATTACCGCAACACCTGTTCGATCCTCGATAAAACCCAGGGCTTTGAGGCTGCTAAGTCTCCCGAAACTTACGATGAAATAGGTCAATTGTTAGTCAAGATGTGGTCGATTGATCAACTTACAGAAGTGAAGCTATTGAATTATTACAATCGTGGAGCTTCGCTATAGAGTAGTGTCTTTAAGCTAACCACTGACCCCATGTACACTCAGACTTTAGAACTGTTGGGACAAAACAGCCAGCAACAGTATGAAAAACTAACAGCGAAAGCTTTGTTTGAAACGGAATATATTGAGCCATATTTAGGCTCAATATTATTCCCTTATTACAGTCACTACTGCATCATCTCGGTATTGGGCATCAACTATTCTGATAAACAGTTTGGAATTTTTGATAACGGTTGTCATGCCGATCGGTACGATCGAATTGCCATGCTTCTCAAAAGGATTTAGCAAAGTTGTCAGAAAAAGTGACTGTTACATCGCGCTTGTAACAGTCAATTAGATCAGTAAAAACCACATCAATTATACCCTAAGTCAATGCAAGTATTTCTCACGGGAACCGAAAGACTTGAGAAAATGAACGCGGAAATGTGGACGCGAATTCATAATATCACAAAGCTAAATGCTACCATCTTAATCGGGAACTATCGGGGTTTCGATCAACTAGCTTTAGCATTCCTAAATGTTCTGGAATATCGCAACGTTAAAGTTTATGAAACAGGAAGCGGTCTAAGTTTCGGTCATCAAATCATTGATGTAGGTCGATATCCACGTCAAGATATTGAAATGAGTCGATCGGCAGATTATATGTTGGCAGTTTATGACGGTCTAAGTTATGGAGTTAAAGCCAACTTGAGACGGATGCCAGCGGAGAGAACTCGAATCATTTACGTTAACATTTGAAGCCAAATCATGAAAGTAAAATCAATCATCTTTGACGAAAACAATCCTAATCGCGATCGCAGCCTGAAAATGTTTGAGAATATCTACAAAGGTTTACTCAAAGAAATTAGGGGCGATCGGGCTTACAAAATGCCTCCGAACTACATCAATTGGCAGACTTTAAGCGGAATTATTTCAGTAGCTTTGTCAAGTTGCACAGTTGAATATTTCAGAGTTGATTTATCTGCATTCATCCATAGCTACCGAACAGCTCTCTGGTTTATCAAAGATGCTCCTATTTATTGCTTGACTGAGCAGCTAATTACAGCATTCGATCAGACAGATGTACTTGCTAAACCTGGTATCCTGAGAGGTTGGCAACCATCCTTACCTAGTTTCCTGCTAGCCATACCCAAAGGCTTAATTCACACGCCCGATGGTGCTGAAGTGGATTATCTGACGGTTTCGTGTAGTGATTGTGATTATCCAAGCTGGAATTATGGCAAGTGGAGTAACATCGAAATTAAACCATTTGCCTTGAAACACGGTCGATATTTTCAGATTTGCACAGTTGATTCTTATGAAACTGTGTGGCCTTCAGGAACTGGTGTTAAAAGTGATGGTACTTTGATTTAGGATGAAAACGCAAACTTCGGTAAACCTACTCTTTCGATCGATGATAAAGTTTTTCTTCAACCCATTCGCAATTTGGTAATTAATATACTCTTGATTTGGGAATTGACACCAGCGTTATTAATGCCTGTAACTGACTCCAAAATAAAAATTAAAAGTAAGAAATTATGCCGAGGGATCGGAGTTTTTTTAATGTCAGATTTCCCCGATGTCTGGGTGAAAACTATCAAACTTTCTCGGTATTATCCGCAGAAAAAGGAACTCATTTGTCTCCGTGTAGCCACTGGAGACAAGGGCATTAGAGGGTGTTAGAATCAGGTCATGGTAAGCGCTGGAGAGATAGTAAACGGCTTTGGATTCAACCTATTTGGGTTCAATTCTAATACCAGTTCATCAGCCTAAAAAGTAAATTACAATAAATAAAATACTTCTGAGGCTGAGCCCATGATTACTCCAGGAACTGCATATAACTGTTTTTCAAAATTTATATTTGATGGTGATACTTTAACCCTAGACTTTCGAGGTGCTGATTTACGAGTTCGACTCCGCTGGATAGATACTCCTGAAGCTCAAAGACCGGGAGTAACTAGCACAGACCCCAGAGTTCTTAAACATTGGGAATGGGCGCAAACGGCAAAAACTGCATTGATGAATATGGTGGCAAATAAACCAATTATTGCCATTCCGATCGAGAAAGACCAGTTCGATCGCTGGATATGCGACTGTTACTTTGACAAAATTTCAGCAGCAACAAATATCCAGATTCTTCAATGCAAGAGCGGAATGGGGGTAAGTTTCCTCCCATATAACCGCTTTGCTTACAACACCAGAGAGTTGACTGTACTCCGAGGAATTATTACTGAAACTGCCAGTGCTAACCGTAAGAAATTAGGTCTTTGGTCAGAGCCTGACCTAATTCTTCCTAACGAGTTCAAAAAATTAACCTTATCCTGAAAAACTATGAACTTAGCTGAACGAATTGTCAGATACATGGAAGCCAAGAAATATAGCTTGGCTCGGAAAGAGGGAGAAAAAAACATTATTTATGTGGAAGGGATGAACCCGGACGGAACCCTTAACGCTGATACTCCCAACCATTTCAACGATGCCCGAATTCTTTTAATATTTCGGGATGGGTTGCCGGTGATCGAAGCTGCTTGGGAAGCGACAACCGAACCAGGCTTCTATTACACCGACAACCCCATGAACCCCAAGGGTGCTGCCAGAATAGCTTTTGGACAGTATCGAGCATGGCAAGTCGGCATCCACGGCTACTCTGAACCGCACGAGTCTCTTATCCAGGTCGGGCTAGTCAAAGTGCATCGCGACTGGAACCGGGACATGATGAGAACCGGTGATTCGATCGATGAGGGTTACTTCGGCATCAATCAACACCACGGTTTCGATCATCCAGTAAATGATATTCATACAGCCGGAGCTGGCTGCTTCGTTGGGAGACTTAGACGGGAGCACTTTGACTTCATGAAGAGGCTTTTGACTGACCCTCGCTATGTTGCTGATCAAGAGTATATTTTTACGACAACTATCATTCCAGGTAATAAACTTTAATTTATGGGGAAATGAAACAAGAAACTTTGGATTATATTGCTGCTTCGATCGGAACTGTTGCTATCATTTCTACCTATATTTTCTGGTTAGCTTCTCGGCAAATTAAAGATAGTTTAGTGCGTAGAATTGATCAGTTTGCCTATGATTTAACTAAAAAACAAGAGAGTGACACGATTACTGCCGGGTACAAAATGCGACGCTGGCAAGATATAAATAGACTTCGAGACATTACTTTGGAATGCAGAATCGAAGCTATTGAACACAAACTACAAATCGCTGCCTGCACTATTATTGAATCGATCGAAAGTCATTTTGACGATGATAAAGACTGATACTTTTAAACTCAATCAAAAACGATGAACTTAAGATTTAGAAAGCCTACTATTGATCAATTAGACCTTATTTCTAGTATTTTAGGAACGATCGCTGGTGTTGCAGAATTACTTGTGGCTACTGGCAAGATTAGTAATGAAGATGGTCAGTTAGTCGCTGGCTTTGCATTAATTGCCTGGGGATTTTTTAGTAATAAAGCACCTCGGACTCCCAAAATTAGACAGCAACAACAGCAACCATATTTACGGTCAGAGCGCCATGAATTATTAGTGAATGAGCTGGGAGAGTAATAGTATCAGTAAAACTCCGATTAATCCGCACAAAATACCGAATAGAAAAATCGTCAACTGATTCATAAATCTCACTCAGAATCTCATAGTAAAATCAACTTAACATGATTTTACTATGAGATTTCTTTTTTTGGTTATGGATTACGGATTACGGATTATTCATCTTTTCCGCGATAACCTTCAGAGTTACTGCTGAACCAGCTACTATACCGAGAATTGCTCCAGCGGTAAAACTATCTACTGGATGTATCAACTTTTGCTCGGCGTACAGTTGAGCTGTTTTTTGTGCATCTTCTGCTAATTCTTTGGCAATATCTGGAACAATTTCGACTGTTGCTAATACAGATGCTGTCAATGTTCCCGCAAAAAATACCGATTCGGTTGCTGTTGGTTTACGCATTTTGTCTCCTAATTCTCTCTTAGTTTTGGTTGACTGATTGTTAAGATTGATTATCGATCGAATAAATGATCGATTTGGCTTAGCTCTTTTCCAAGTAATCCTTGAATTTAGCTATTAGTGAAGGTGTCCCATGTTTCATTACAAGGTATTGAAAACATCTTTTACCTACATCTGAATAACTTTTTGGCTTCCTCCTTCCTTGGGTGAAACCCAAACCGACTTGAATGAGTTTACTTGGACTTGTATATTTATCGGATAATTTCAAAATGCGCTCAAAAAGGGCTGTTTCTGACTCATTTGGCAGTAATCGTGAGAAATCTTCGGCATTCCAGATAACTGGATAATCCTCTCTGGGTAAGGGTTTTGGAGTTATCTCGCTTTTGATAAGGTTATCGGACTTGGATAATTCTTCACCTGAGTTATCTGCCGAATTATCTGGTAAATTATCTGAGTTTTGACCAGCTTGCGAGCGATGTAACTCTATTTTTTGATCGAGTTCTTCAGTGGTTGATTCGGCTAACCAATAATCCCACGATACTGACTGATTTAATGCCCGATTTAGTTTGTCTATATCCGATTCTATTTCAGGTTCTGTTTGAAATTCTGTTTGAGATTCTGTTTGAAATTCTGCTTCAGGTTCTGTATTTTGCAAGCTAAGATTTACATTCTGGTCAACTGCTGAATTACTAATAACTTCATTGTCAGGTTCTACACTAAAGCCATTAAATAACTCGTAAACCCATTCAGGACGTATCCAGTTCGGCAGAATAGAAATAGGTAAATCTTTGATGCACTCTCCCTCTTCATCTTTGATACCCGAAATAGTTCCTTTGAAAAGTGGCTGATATTTGCTGTCCGATCGTAATTGAAGTTTGATAACTCCTGAGTTGACAGATTTACTGAAACCGTCACCCCCGCCGAAAGCAGCGTTAGTATCATTGTGAGCAATGAAGATAGGCGCTTCTTTGCCTTTGCGAGGGTCGCCAACAACTTTTCGGGTTAGTTTGCTGGCAGGTTCCACCGTACCTTCTTCAAAGCCATATTGTGTCATTTCATCAAAGATAGAGGTCAGCCAATCATCTTTCAAAGTTCGGACTTTGAATCGATCGTACATAGCGTTAAGTTGTGCGCCAACCTCCTCAAAGTTTTGATTTGCGCCGTAGCCGGGAACGCCTAACTTAACCAGAGTTTTCCAGCATTCATCATAATTTTGGTGAAAGTGAGGGTCAGCGATCGAGATGATTTTGTGACCATACAAATAATGCCGACACAGTGCTAAAAAAGCTCCGAAGTAACTTTTAAAGCTACCCATATCCCCATAAATTAGGAGGGGTTTGTGCATCAGTTGTGCAATCCATCCGCCTTCATGCTCCTCAATCAATTTCAACAGCTTCGATCGGGCAGCAGCTATATACTCCGCTCTCTTCTCTTCTACTGTTTTCTCTCTTGCCACACCGCCCGGAACACTATCAACAACAGAATCAGAAATAGAATCTGTTTCTGTTTCTGATTGAGAATCAAAAACTGTTTTTGTTTCTGGTATTGGGGGCTGTGAAGTTTTGAGAAGATGCTCAAGAATGGTGGGGTGATCGTGAGCCATGACCCGGACATAATTCTGCTGAGTCTCGGCTTTGTAGACCTCAACAGAGGCATTAGCCCGAAGCTTCTCTTTGACCACTACCTCCTCAACTAGAACCTCAGTGAGGGCGGAGTTAACAGCAGCATCAAGAGCTAGTTGTTTCAGTCGCTGCTCAAATTCCCAGAGCTCTTGCCGTTCAAGCTGCTCCTTTTTTTTCTGGCTGTCGTGCCAGCCAAAATATCCGCAGCCGATCGCAGCGATCGAGCTGGCTTGCCGAACTCCCACCCAGCGATCGAACGGAAGCGGCATCAATGCCAAACCGAGACAGCAAAATGCTCCGAAAAATGACCCGACCGTTACCCTGTTACCCATGACTGATGACTCCTATCCTTTACCCAGTCCCCAATACCCAAAATCCAATGCCCGATGCCCGATGCGCGCGATTTCCAATCTGATGCGCGAGATACCCGCGCGATTTCCGATGCCCGATGACTGATGACCAATGACTAATGACTGATGAGTGAGGAGTGATGCCAAGACTTAAATCTCCCTGCTGCTGACTCAAATCAGTACAGCCGTAGCAACAGGGAGGTAAGTATTATTTACTACCAGCACCAATGATCCACATGGCGACGATGATAAAGATTGCGATCGCCAAACCATGCTGCCAGGTCAGGAGATAATACAAATCCCAGAAGCAGAGAATGCCTCCGATCGCCAGTGCTGCACCGCCAGTCCGCCAGAGTCCGACATAAGCGCGATCGGCTGGCGACATGAAAAACAGACTGAGAGAGCCGATGACGATCGCCACGATTCCTAAGAAAATATGTGACGGAAAGAACCGAAACACATTTGCTATGCCGATGCCTATCGCAAAATTCACTACCAAAAAATGCCAGTTGTTGACATTCTTAAGGCGTTTCAGTTCGGCTGAGGGCTTATAAACGATCGACTCTACCTGTGGCTGTTGTTGCACAGCAGGCTTTTGCGGTAGTTGTGGATTTGGTAAAAACATGGTTGGTGCATTTATTGAAGGTTTTGCCGTACATCAAGCAACAATTGGGGCAAATCTCGATATTCTGTATTGCCGAAGTTTCAGCAACTACTAAATGCCCAAAACTATTGGCTAGTTTTATCCCCGGTTCATGGTCATCTGTCGTTACCCAGCCTGTATTTGTCGTAGCAGTAGCGCTTTTAGTGGAATCGATCGAGCTGACCACTTTGAAAACGTAACCTTTAGAAATAATCAACTTTCACCTCTCATGAAATTAGTGAATCTTGAAAAACCACGATTTATCTGCGAAGCAACACCTTTGACTTTGCCTGCCATGTCGCCTGACCAGTTAACAGCCACATTGATTGAATCCTTGGCTCTACCTGTTGCCGATGTTGCCGAGCGTGTTGTGGCTAAACCTGGAGCTGAAATAAATTGAGGTTGATAGTTAGACTGACTAATTTGAACTTGAGAAGAAGTCGAACCGCCGAGAGATGGATGACTCAAGCCATGAGTACCGTATTTCAAGCCGTATGCAGCTTGTTTATAGGTATTATCTTCATTGTCTTTCCACTGTCGTAGTTGTTCGGCAAACTCTGGATTTCCTTGCATTCTTGCAGTGGCTGCATCAACTTCGGCAACTTTCTTGGCGATCGCAGCAATTACCGTGTTGTCCCAGAGAAGATTTTCTTGTACTGTTTCTGCTGCAAATTGTTCTTTACTTTTTGTTAGCCGATAATCTTGCTGCTCAACTGTCGCGCCGTATTTTGCCCGAGCAACCGCTACATCTATCTGAGCTTTCTTGATTTTCTCAGCACCTTTATAGCCAGCTTCCATCAGCCAGCCTTGGAATTCCCGGAAACAGATTTGTGCGTCAATGAGTAGCTTAAATTTCTCTTTGATTTCGGTGATGTGGTCAAGGAACCATTTTGCTTGGATTGCCCGATCGCCGATCGCAGCCCAGCCCTGGGGCGTGAGTTGATTCAAGTTAGCGGTTGTGATGTTGAAAACATCATCCAACATTTGCTCCCCCTCAGCATCAAGAGCGCCACCGACTAAGGTTGTGAGAAGGTAGGTTAATACATCTTGTTCTTGGTCAAGTTGTTGTTGCATTTATTTTCCTAATCTAATTGTGTTGAATCATTAGCAAGATTATCGATCCAGAATTTTGCGTTAACTAAAGCTGTTTCTGTGTTGTGCGAAACTCCTTCTTTGAGACGATCGTAAATACACCAATTCATTTCCTTCTTTGATTCAATCCATTTAAGCTTGATTACCCAGCCTAAATATTCATATTCCTAATCAGAATTCGAGTCAGATTCTACAACGCCTCTTGCTTGGAGATTAAGCAACAGTTTCATAGCTAGGTTACTAACGGTGCGCTCTGACAACAAATTCAACAATTTATCTAACATTATTACTTACCTCATGTAATTCTTCATCGTCATAGTCCATAAACTCGTTAATCCACTGTTTTGCTGCCAACAGGGAGGAAGCGGAGTCATAGGTCATGCCTTGATCAAGAAACCGATACATACCGTCGTAGACATACCAGTTCCATTGTTCGCAAAGCGCGTTCCTCTCCATCAATGTGAAAACATCTCAAACGGATAATCAATCCACAGTGCTCATATTCATCTGATATTGGTGGATCTATCACCCATTCTGTGATTGCACCTTTCAGTTTTAGGTAGATCAACAACTGTTTGGTAAATGATAGGACGATCGAATCAGGGAACAGATTCAGAATTGGTTTGAGATTTTTACGCATTGAATTATTCTGGTAAACCATTTGGTGTTAGGTAAGCTGTGATTTTCACCATTTCTCCCGGTTCGGGTTCTGGCAGTTGGCGCTCTACGTGTTTCATTGCCTGAGTTACGCAAATTTCTGTGTCAGCATAAAGTGTAAAAATCTTGGTCGGGCGACGGCTGCTGTAAACGTAAATATTTCGAGAATGTTGATTGATACCTTGTTGACTTTGAGTTTGAGATTTGCCGAGTAACCAATCAAACATCTATTTCTTCCTCTTCTTCATCTAAAGTATCAATTTCATCACCTAGAAACGCATTCGCCCATTTGAGAGCTAGGGCGATCGCATCATTTTCGGTTGTCGCTGTACCCTTTTTAATAATTTCAGTACCTCGACCATCACAAACGAACCAATACCAGTACCAGTAATTCAACCTTGCACAGGGAACGATTTTGATTTCTAGTCCCATATAACAAAAAGTTTCGGCAACATCGGTTTGATCCGGTGTCCAATGCCTAAGCTCATCTCGTTCATGCAAATTTTCTACGATCGAGCTACCAATCTTTTGAAGAAGCTTGACTGGCACAAAATTCAAAACTTGCTTAAGCATTTTCATCACCTACATTTTGAGGATTCGGATAAGGTACTTTGCCGTCAAGAAATTCAACTGTCCAACTTTGAGCTAAAGCTATAGCATCATCTCTCGTATTTCCGACACCAGTTTTCAACACTACTTGCCCAAAACCGTCATAAACTAGCCAATCCCAGTAATTGAGTTCTTCTCCCAAAAATGTTGAATATGCAGAGAAAGTCTTAACTTCAATTTGTAACCCTGCATAGAAATAGCAACCTGGGAGTAAATGTTGAGCATCATGATTGAAGTTTTGGAAGATTTTATTACTCAGCTCTCTCGAAAACTGAGTAACTTTTTTCTGAGAAGCCAACAGACTTGGAAATAATTGCAGCAATTGTTTGAACATATTATCTAAAAACCAGAGAGGAAAGGAGCATCAAAATTAAAACGGCAATAGCTAAGTAAGCCAAGTTGACAAGCCAACAGAGAAGAAATAACGTGATTTGCATCAAAATAATTCCTACATAGTTGACTTCAAACCATTCTGTCCTACCATCTAATCCTGGAGTTCGGTGAACATTGCAACCCTTAAAGATTTTGTGCATCGTTTTTTCTGTCAGTCTCATGTTCATCGTGAAGACGATCGCCCTAATTTCTAAGTTGGCTTCGTACTCTTTTGACAGGAAATATCGGCGTGTTTTTGGTGTCTCACTCAAACCAACTTTACAAAGGTCGCCGTCTTGAAAAATGTAATTAAACCCAGGGACATATTCACTCTTTCTCTTAGGTTTTGGCTTCTTAGGTTGCCGTTGGTGTTTAAGTATTAGACTCGCTTTAGCGTTTTTGTGTCGCATTCAATTCTTTCCTTAAAAGTTCGAGTGAATGAGACAAAAGCGCGACTCTTTATGCACGACATAATGCTTTATGTCGTGCATAAAGAGTCCGTAGTGTTTGACTAGCATTAAACCGCGTCTCAAAATCACTGGATTTCAAATCTTCTTCAAATTTGGCGATCGTAATTTTATTCTGTTCGGTTTCGGCTTCAATTTCATCAAGTGACATCTCGATCGGTCTTTTGACCTTAGACATCAAAACCACTTGTCGTGCTGCCAGTTTTTCATTACGTTTCGAGATATGCAAAAGTTCTTGACTTAACTTCAAAGAAACCTTTTTATCAGTGACCTGTTCGATTTGAACTTTCAGATTATTTTGGAGCAATTCGTTTGCATCGCGCTCAGTTTGAAGCTCCTCATAGGTCATGCTTGTCAGTTTTTTTACCATGAGAATTAGCTCCTAACTACTCGACTGTTTGACGGTTATTGTTGCTGCCAATGCCCACGGACGGAGCAATTTGATAAACTGTGGTGTTGTTGACTGTTTGACTGCCCTGTACGATCGTCGGTTTCGCTTGTTTGAGGGCTTCTTGATACCCGGTTTGATAGCAGAGTGCACCGAAACCAACTACCAATGCTGGGATAGCTCTACTCATCCAAGGAGCGCCCGGTTCGGTCTTAGTTGTGAATGTTGAATCTGTCGAAAATTGGTCATTCATGGTTAATAATCCTTGCTGTGGTTAACAATCGTTGCGATCGTATTACTTGCGCCATCGGTTGAGAGTCTTACCCAACCTTCATCAGCCATATCTTGAACATCAATTTCTACTCGCCATTCTTCGATAAAAGTACAGAAAGCAATTTCGGCTGTACTACCTTTCCCAAACTCCTTCAGAAAATCGAGAATGGCTTGTATTTCAGGCGTTATTTCCACCCCTTATAATCCTTAAGCTTTTTGTATCGAAATTGAATGTTTTGAACTTTCTTGCCTTGCTTATTTCGCCACAGATTGACGATATTGAGTAGAAGAATCAGGAGACTGATTAGAATTACGGTTGTCAGGAGTATTAACTCGATTTGGTTATGGTTCCCAACAATCACCCATGAGATAATTGTCGTCCTCAGATGCGAATGTGCATTCATAATTTTGCTGTTCAGTCTCGAAACGGTAACAAACTCCAGGATAGGGACATTCCCGACCGCCGACACAGTTAGGAGGTATTTTTCGATGTTCTGGTTGGCAGAGTTGCAGATTGTCGTCAACTGGTTCAAGAAGTCGAGTGCGATCGCCTAATGGAGACAAATCTAAGTCAATCACTCGGCACAGTTCCAAGCATTTTTTTTCAGCACTGTAGACATAAACTTTCTGATTTGGATGCCAATCATAAACTTTGTCAGAGGTTATAGGAATCATTTAGCAAACTCCTGTCATCCAAACTGAAGGGGCTGAAATTGGATAGGGATTACTACCAGAAGGTCTGAAAATCGACACTAGCCACTGAATCATTGTTTTTTCCTCTTTCTGTCTTTTTGAACAATCACAGTGTGAATCGCAGCAGTGTGAATTAGAGAGCAAACTCGAATAGACAACCAAGGCAATGAGTAACTTTTCTCGGTGAGCTATTCGAGCTTGCTCTTCTAGAATTAGCCGCTCGCTGTAAGCTTCAGCTAGTTCTATGCAGGATTCGATTAGCCCCAAAGTCCAGTTATCTGTTTCGGTTGCTGTTTTTTTCCCGGTAAACTTCCACCACGGAGATCTAAAGGAGTCGATCGAATAGATTCAGTGATTGAACCAAAATTCGCTCGAACTTTAGTTGCTCTATCTTGAAGTTTGTCCACTACATTTGCACCCAGGGCAATGCAAAAGGTATCAACTATTTGTTCGGATGCTGCCTCAGCAACATCCGTCATTGCTAAGCTGGCTTCTTGAGTGACCGATCGGATAGCAAGTACCATTCCATTGGTTTCTTCTTGACCGTCGCGGTGTTCGCTATGGTCGATCACACTTTCATCAATTTGATCATTCTGATATTCACTGCTGCCAGTTCGGTTGCTGGCAATTTGTAGCAATGCTTCCGACGGGATAATCATTTCTTCGCGAACAAGTCGGTAATATTCAGTCACTTCGAGAGCATCAGCCTCTAAAACCTGAGAGTTCTGCCAATCTTTCTGACCCAGGGCTTTACGGACATTGGTGATGTCGCTAACTTTGCCCAGGCCGAGTTGAGCTTTGAGTTCGATTCTTGAAATACTCATCTGTGTTGATTCCTATGTTTTGTAAGTAATTGCGGGTTTTGTCGATATCTCGATCGCAAAAGAGGAAGATTTCCTCTAGCTGAACCAGACACCATTTTGAGAAATCCGAGAATTTGCGACTATAGAGCGAGCGGTCAATTTCTGGGCATTCTTCCTCAAGCAGTACCAATCTTCGTTTAAAAGTTGCTTCTGCCATTGGCTTATTAGTTTTGTTGGAAATCTTGCCCAGTTCTGCCCTTAACTCCGATCGCGTCCAGAAATTGCGCCTACCCGATTCTTCCGTAACTTGCGCTGTTATTGTCTTTCGGCGTTTCATGTCTTTGTATGAGCTACTTTAGGGATAGCTGGCGCTGTCTTTCAAGTAGCTCACAGGCCCTTAAAAAAATTATCGATCGTCCCGTGGGCTTCCTTTTTCAGTGCCTGGTTCTTCGCCTAGTTCTTCAGCTTTGGGTTTGGGGTAAGTTTTCGTTGCGTCCCAGTACCCGAAAGCTCGTCTCTGATTCCATACCTTCTCGGCTGCTTCCTGAGCCGTTTTTCCGAAACCTTTCACAAAGCAGTTGGGGTTGAACGAACGTTCAACCACAACTAGATGCTGTGGCTGTAGTAACATAATGCTGTCTCCTAGTGCCGTGTGGCGGCATTGGTGGAAAGTCTGGTGAGCGTGCTTCAACACGTTTACCAGGCGTTTTTGCACTGTAACATCCAAATGATGTTATGTCAAGAGAATTTAAAACTTTAATCTAAGATTTGTTGCGCTCATAGAATATGCTAAAAAAATGAGCACAGAAAAGATTAAAGGAAAAAGTAGGGATTCTCGTGATCGACTTACATTTGATGTAGGCGAACTGCGTGATCGGCTTAGAGCTCAGGCGATCGAACCGAATCAGTCGCTAGCATCGATCGTGAGGATGGCCCTGATCGAATGGCTTGAGCAGCGAGAAGCCCTCGAGGATAAAAAATCTTCCGAAGAAGAACACAGGAGAAAAGGAGTCAGGAGGGAAGAAAGCTCTTCTCCTGACTCCTGACTCCTTAACTCCTTCCCAAGAAAATTCTTAAAAAAACGATTAAATTGATATATCAGTTATTGATAATCCTTAAAAGCTATACATAATAACTATTACAACAATTTTAACTCCACTTTGGGGTAGTAGGGGTCGTGGGTTCAAATCCCGCCGCTCCGATAGATGGAATCCTTATTTTATAAGGATTCCATTATTTTTGCCGAAAATTTGGGTCTAAAGCCTCGTCCTTCGCTTGAGGGCTTTTTCTTGATATTAAGGCTTCTAATGAGTTCCCTTAGAGCATCGGATTTCGAGCTCCCTGGTGATTCGCAGTAAGATTCTAGCTTCTCAAACTCTTCATCAGTCAGCCTAAAAAATCCGCTCTTTTTTATGGCAAAGTATTGTAAAACTTCATTAAAGTTATAAGCATTAGTAAGCAATGATGGTAATATGTAGTCAGGAGGTCAAAATGAAACTACCTGACTACGCCAAAGCAATAGGCATAAGTTACACAACTGCGTGGCGGTGGTGGAAAGCGAATAAACTACCACATCCGGCACGACAAACAGAAAGCGGTCTAATCATCGTTGACTACGTGCCACAAGCGTCATCCACCGAAGTCAAGAAGAATCGAGTCGCCCTGTACAGTAGAGTCTCTTCCTCCGAAAACAAAGAAAACCTTAACCGCCAATCGGAGCGGTTGGCTGAATACGCCATTGCTAATGGCTATCAAATCGTTAGAAACGTAAAAGAAATAGGCAGCGGATTGGATGACCACAGAAAGCAGTTGGAAACACTACTACAACAAGATGGTTACGACATTCTGCTAGTGGAACATAAAGACCGATTGGCTCGATTTGGTACGAATTATTTAGGCGTATTGCTTCTTCGGTCAGGAGTTAAACTAGAAATAGTTAATCTTGCAGAGAACGGAAAAGATGAGTTAATGCAAGACTTGGTAGCGATAATTACAAGCTTTGCTGCACGACTTTATGGACAGCGCCGTGCTAGCAGAAAGACGGAAAAAATAATTGCTGAATTGAGAGATGGAGGCACTGAATGCAGCTAACCGAAAGGCACATACAGCGGATTCCAGGTTTATGAAGTACAGTAGCAGCAGCAGCTTGTAAACCAGTTTTTAAAGTGCTGTGGATTAACCCGCGTCAAGCGCCGTAGCTAGTAAAACATCAACCATCTTGGTAGTAGTGGGCGAAAACTTACGTAAAAAAGCTTTGAGTTGTGACCACCATAATTCGATTGGATTAAAGTCAGGAGAATAGGGTGATAAATTCATAACACTTGCACCAG
>NZ_JAUBUJ010000230.1:0-2298 GCF_036705405.1 Microcoleus sp. B13-B6 | reverse complement strand
AGTGGTCAGTAAAACTCAAGGCAATCCTTTTTTTGTCAATCAGTTTCTCAAAACTCTCTATCAAGAAAACCTGCTGACATTCAATTTTCATGAAAGAAACTGGGATTGGAATATTTCCGAAATTGAATCCGTAGGTATTACTGATAACGTCATTGAATTGATGATTGGCAAATTGAAAAGACTGCCCGCATCAACTCAGCAAGTTTTGCGGTTGGCTGCTTGCGTGGGTAATAGTTTTGACTTAAACACTCTTTCAATTATTAATGAGAAATCTTGGGAAGCCACGTTTCAAGAACTATTGCCAGCCATCCAAGAGGGATTAATCTTAACTACTTCTGAGTTAGGTGCTACCGAATCAGAAATAATTAACTCCGACTTGGTAATTACTACTTATAGATTTTTGCACGACCGCGTGCAGCAGTCAGGTTACGCTTTGATTGACTCAAAACTGCAAACAGCAATTCACCTACAAATTGGTCGTCTGTTACTGGCAAATATTTCTCCTGAGCGACGCGCCGAAAGAATTTTTGAAATTGCCGATCATTTAAATTCGGGTCGGAATTTAATCATTGATGAACGCGAGAAAACTGAACTCGCTATTTTAAATTTAACAGCCGCTCGCAAAGCCAAAGATGCAACGGCTTATGCTGCTGCCAGAGATTACTTAAAATTCGGTCTAGAAATTTTACCGGGCGATATTTGGCAAGAATCCTACGAACTAGCTTTTACCTTTCATAAGGAGCTAGCCGAAGCCGAATATTTAAACGGCAATTTTGAAGAATCAGAAGCTTTAATAGAAGTGGCATTTGCCCAGGCTAAATCAGAGCTAGAAAAAGCCGAAATTTACAACATTTTGATCGTGCAGTACACTCTGCTAAGTAAATATCAAGAAGCAATTCAATCTGGATTAAAAGCCCTTCAATTGCTGGGCATAGACTTGGATGAAGATAATTTAAGCGAGGCGGTTAATGCGGAAATGGCGGCAGCTAAAGCCAACTTGGCTAACCAAGAAATTGCTGCATTAATTAATGCCGAAAAGATGAAAGAGCCGGCTCAACAAATGGCTATGAAATTATTGGGTAACATGGGGCCGCTAACGTTCTTTTCATCTCAAGAACTGTGGAAGTTGACTGTGATCAAAGCGATTAACCTTTCTCTCAAGTACGGTTTTGTAGCGGGAGGGTCTTACTGCTATTCATGTTATGGAATTATCCTGAATTCAATTTTAGGGGATTACCAATCGGCTTATGAGTTTGGCAGACTCGCTCTGACTCTGAGCGAAAATTCAAATAACTTGTCTCAAAACTGCCAAGATAGTGTGATTTTTGCCAATTACTTAAACTGCTGGGTGAGACCGCTCAAAACTACGGCGGAAATTAATAACGAAGGTTATAAAGTTGGCTTGCAATCTGGTAATTTGCAATGGACGGGTTATAACCGGATGTTTCAAACTATTACCTATTTCTTCCAAGGCATGAATTTGAATAGTCTCTTGGAAGATATTGGCAAGTCGCTCCATTTTTGCGAGCAAACTAAAAATTTATGGGCAATTGATATTATTATTGCTAATAAGATAGCAATTTTAAATTTGATGGGCGAAGAGGATGAAGTTAGCGAAAAACAGCATTTAGAAAATTTTCAGGGCCGTAAAAGCATGGCAGCGCTGTGCGAGTTTTATGTTTTAAAAGCGCAGACTTTATATCTTTACGAACAGTATAGTGAGGCGCTAGAAGCATCTGAACGCGCGGCAGAGCTGATTGATTATTTGATGGGCCATATTTCTAGTGCTCACCATTATTTTTACCGTTGTCTGATTTTAACGGCTCTGTATTCAGAGGTTTCTGAATCGGAGCGACAAGATTACTGGCAGCAATTAGAAGCTAATCAGAAACAAATCAAAGTTTGGGCGGACAACTGCTCGGAAAGTTTTGCACATAAATTCTCGCTAGTGGCGGCAGAAATGGCGAGAATTTCAGGTCGAGATTTGTCGGCGATGGATTTGTACGATCGCGCGATAGCTGAGGCTAGAGAGCATGATTTTATTCAGAATGAAGCGCTGGCGGCGGAGCTGGCTGCTAAGTTCTGGTTGGGGAAAGATAAAGAAGAATTTGCCCACATCTACCTGACTAAAGCCCACTATGGCTACCAATACTGGGGGGCTAAACGTAAAGTTGAGAGTTTGGAGGAAAAGTATCCCCAATTAATAGTGAGAACATCAGGGAAGACAACTACTCAAACAAAGGTTAACCGCACAACGACGGCGACTACTAGCAGCAATTTGGGTGAGACGCTAGATTT
>NZ_JAUBUJ010000022.1:36905-94253 GCF_036705405.1 Microcoleus sp. B13-B6 | reverse complement strand
CTACAAGCACTTATATTCTTGCCTTCAGCTTGGTTATCGCTTACAGCCCCACGCCAATCTGATTATTTGCTTTGATAGTGTAGAGGCAACTTATTTATATAGCGGTTGCGTACTACCAAGGTTTTTCACCTAAATCAGAGTGGCTAAATTCATTCTAAGCTGTCGCGCATTTAAATTGTATATTCAGGGCGGGCGTCCCGCCCAACCCCTACTCCCCACAAGACTTTAATTTTTTTTGACAGACAACTTAAATGCCGCAACAGCTTATATGATATAAATATCTCTGGCAAATGTAAGTGATTGTTAGCAAATGTCAGAAAAAGTCTTACTGTTAATCTACCTCATTTTAGAAATCTTGGGGTAACAAAGAACTTAAACGCTCCAACAAAGGATCGGAATCCCGAGGAGGAGCAACTTCAGCATCAGACACTACATTATCATCCGCCACAGATTCAGATTCAATCGGGCCAGGCTCTACTACTTTTGAAACTGGGGCAAAAGAAACTTGAGCAAACTTACTGTTAACACTCCCCTGCAATTGATCCAACTGCGCGCTGAGTTGATTCAGGTGATGTTCCAGTCCCTCCAAACGGCTTAATTCCTCTGCCGAAACATTGTGCTCAAACTCAGCAAATTTTACCACAAGTTCAGCAATACGCTGTTCCAACCGCTGAAAGCTCTGTGTAGAGCTAGCAGACTCAGATACAGACAAAAACTGCCACAAAGCTTGCTTGCAGAGATTGCTGAAAGTCTGATACTTCGTGAAAGCCAACTCTTTTTCAATAGCGGCCAGCAAAGTTTGATCCGCAGCATCTTCCGTAAACGCCACCGAGAAATTCGCCTTATTTTTTGCCCACAGTGCCATAGGGTTCAAGCCTTAATGCGTTACTTTATCGTGGCTAGCTGAGCCTCAGCATAAATAAACTGTCCCAAAGCATTAGCTTTCCGGGAAGGCTGAGCCAAGTGAGCCTTAAGATTGGCGTCTTTAAGCAAAGGTTGCAAAACCTCCCAGAAAAACTCGCCGCCACCGCCAGTCAGAACCACATCCGTCACACGTTCGGGCAGCCACTGCACCAAACGTTCGGACAGTTCGTTAGCGAAAGCCTCCCGCAAGTCCTTAATAATCGGATCCAAATTAGTCGGCTTAGTCGCTCCTCTGGGACGGTAAAAACGCTGGCCCTCGGGTTTATTCACCGCTTCCAGTAAAGACAGAGATTGAGGGTCAGCTCCCGGAATCTTTGAGGCAACTTGTTCGTAGAACTTGTTCATTGCGAAGGAATCGCTCTTTGAAGCCGCCCGGGCGAACCGGAAACGATCGACCATTAACAAATCGGTAGTTTGGTGTCCGATATCAACAACAGCCACCGACAGTTCGGGCAACTCCGGCGTAAACTCCTTGTTATCTTGAGCCTCGCACCAAATCAGGCTGCCGAACCCTTCCGGCATCACCCAAACGTGACTGATGTTAATATCCACACGCTCGCCCCGGTACACCACAACGTGGGGAGAGCGCAGTTGGCTGATAATCTCTTCCTTTTCCTTCTCAAACTGATCCTGCGAATAAAACGGCAAACCCAGCACAACTGCTATTTCGCCTTTCATCTGGAAATATCCAGCACAGGAAAAGACCTTAACCAAAGCATCTACTACTTTCGACTGGTCAGCGCCACCGAGATTAGCGCCAAAATCTGCCGCCAATTGACCGATCGCGTAGCCCTTGCCCTGGTACTCCAGCCACATATCCAACAGAGGGTCTGTTGCTTTGGACTCAAAGCTGCCACCCCGCACCTTTTCCACGGGCATAGTAGCCACGTTGGCAGGGATGAAAACAACGCTACTAGGGTTGCGACTCACGCAAGCTTTAGTTGCCGTCCGACCCAAATCAGCACTAATAATCGATTTGTTGTTAGAAGCGACTTTAGTCTGCTGGGTCAGCATAGCCGAATTAGGAACAAGCTGTCTAGTTGTCATTGAAATGTGTTACCTCACTGAGCCTCACCATTATCATGCCTTATCCCTTGACACTGCCACGCTTAAAGACAGTGGGTTTTGCGGCGATTCTTCTAACTCTACCTAGATCGGTATCGAAATCAGCACCAAACATTATATTCGGGACGATCGCCCTTAATAGATTTTAGATTTTAGATTTTAGATTTTAGATTTTAGATTTTAGAGGCGACAACAGGGGCCGCGGTCCGGGGGCTTGTACCCTGGATGGTTTCGGTCGAGGAGTATTCTCGATCGATCGCGGCAATACGGCCTGTTGCCTGAGAGTGCATTGTTAAGTTAAATTTAGTTAAGATTCTGAGTGTAAACTTTTGTCGCACTTCTCCGACACCGCGATCTTACCCGATCTGTCCCCAATTCAAGGCATCCGCATTTATGAAAATTTCTTGGCGAACTATACTACTTTGGACTTTACCCGCCTTAGTCATCGGCTTTTTCTTGTGGCAGGGGGCCTTTGCCCCATCTCCGGCAGAAATGAGCAAGAACACCGCCAGCACCCGCCTAAGCTACGGTCGATTCTTAGATTACTTAAACGCCGGTCGAGTGACCAGCGTTGACCTTTACGACGGAGGTCGGACGGCTATTGTCCTAGCAGTCGATCCCGAACTGGACAATCACGAGCAGCGGTGGCGGGTAGACTTGCCCTCAAATGCCCCGGAACTGGTTTCTAGGCTCAGAGACTCCAAAATCAGCTTCGACACTCACCCACTACGCAACGACGGCGCTGTCTGGGGACTTTTAGGCAATCTAGTATTTCCCCTCTTGTTAGTAGGAGGCCTGTTTTTCCTCTTCCGCCGCGGTGGCAACGTGCCAGGGGGCCCTGGCCAAGCCATGAACTTTGGCAAATCCAAAGCTCGCTTTCAAATGGAAGCTAAAACAGGCGTACTGTTCGACGACGTAGCAGGCGTTGAGGAAGCCAAAGAAGAACTACAAGAAGTAGTGACATTCCTCAAAAAACCCGAACGCTTCACCGCAGTCGGGGCAAAGATTCCCAAAGGCGTGCTGCTAGTGGGCCCTCCCGGAACCGGTAAAACCTTGCTGGCAAAAGCGATCGCAGGCGAAGCCGGCGTGCCTTTCTTCAGCATCTCCGGTTCGGAATTTGTGGAAATGTTCGTCGGTGTCGGCGCTTCCCGCGTTCGGGACTTGTTCAAGAAAGCTAAAGAAAATGCTCCTTGCATCATCTTTATTGATGAAATCGATGCAGTGGGTCGCCAGCGCGGCGCCGGTATCGGCGGCGGTAACGACGAACGCGAACAAACCCTGAACCAGTTGCTGACCGAAATGGACGGTTTTGAGGGCAATACTGGCATTATCATCATTGCTGCCACGAACCGCCCCGACGTGCTCGACTCAGCGCTGCTGCGTCCGGGACGTTTTGACCGCCAAGTTAGCGTAGATACGCCGGATATCAAAGGCCGCTTGGAAATTTTGGAAGTTCACGCGCGCAACAAGAAGCTGTCTGCGGAAATTTCTTTGGACGCCATCGCCCGCCGTACTCCTGGTTTTACCGGCGCTGATTTGGCTAACTTGCTCAACGAAGCTGCGATTTTAACCGCCCGCCGCCGCAAAGAAGCGATTACGATGCTCGAAGTTGACGATGCAGTCGATCGCGTGGTAGCAGGTATGGAAGGCACTCCCTTGGTGGACAGCAAGAGCAAGCGCTTGATTGCTTACCACGAAATCGGCCACGCGATCGTCGGTACAATCATTCAAGCCCACGATCCAGTTCAAAAAGTTACCTTAGTTCCTCGCGGACAGGCCCGCGGCTTGACTTGGTTCATGCCCAGCGAAGACCAAGGTTTGATTTCTCGATCGCAAATTTTAGCCCGCATTAGCGGTGCTTTGGGTGGCCGCGCAGCCGAAGAAGTAGTTTTCGGCGATGCCGAAGTAACCACCGGTGCCGGCAACGATTTGCAGCAAGTAAGCGGCATGGCGCGGCAAATGGTGACTCGCTATGGGATGTCTACCTTGGGCCCGATCGCCCTGGAAGCCCAGCAAAGCGAAATTTTCCTTGGCCGCGACTACACAGCGCGATCGGAATATTCCGAAGAAATAGCCTCTCGGATTGACGGACAAGTTCGATCGATTGTCGATCACTGCTACGACGACGCCCGCCGAATTATTCGCGAAAATCGCACCGTGATCGATCGCTTAGTCGATTTGTTGATCGAAAAAGAAACCATCGACGGCGAAGAGTTGCGCCTAATTGTCTCTGAATACACTTTTGTTCCTGAAAAAGAACAATACGTTCCTCAGCTTTAAAAAGAAGAGTGAATATTGAGGGCGAATAGAATTCGCTGCTACACAAACAAAGTCCGCCTGCGCGGACTGAAGAAATTCAACCCGCGCAGGCGGGTTTTGTCTGTGTAGCAGCGGTTTCAACCGCCCAGTCAAAAGAAACTTCTTCCTCCTGCTATATGATTAAGAGTTCATCGATTTGTTTGATAGTAATTTCAACATTAATTTTTGGCATTAATTTGAGCGCCCGCGCCGAAAAATTAAGATGTTTTGTAGATATTTGCATCGACTCCAGCAGCGTTGAATTAAGCAAATCCGATATTCCCGGTGCTCCCTCTTATCCAGTCAGAACTATTTTAGTAACTCAACAGTTTAGTAACGAGAAATTGTTGGCGCAAATGGAAGTTGACTGCAAGCAACGACAGTTGAGAACTGTCAGAGTTAGCCAAGATGGCGAAAATTGGTCGAATTTCGATCGGAGATGGACTTTAGTAGATCGCAACTCATCTTTGTCTGGGCTGGTTGACTATACTTGTCAATTGGCGATCGCAGAACCAGAGAATAAATAAGTATAGCCTTTCTCAGTAATATGAGGTGTACGCTTGATAAGCGGGCATAGGGCATAGGGCATAGGGCATAGGGCATACCTCACCAAGATTGAGAACTGCTGTAGACCCAGAAAAAAAACAGAGCACCTATATCTTCAACCCTTGCCTTGCGGGTGCAAGTCTGACAAGCAGCGCTTGAAACCGCTGAGTGTTAATATTACACTCAATCTAAAATCTAAAATCTAAAATCTAAAATCTAAAATCGGATGACCAACCCCACCGAATATCGGCAAAGACGCGAACAGTTAATGGCAAAAATTGGCAGCGGGACGGCGATATTTCGCAGCGCACCCGCAGCCGTCATGCACAACGATGTAGAATACGCCTACCGACAAGATAGCGATTTTTTCTACTTAACAGGTTTCAACGAAGCTGCGGCGGTAGCAGTGCTCGCGCCGCACCACGAAGAACACAAATTTGTCTTGTTTGTGCAGCCAAAAGACTTGGAAAAAGAAACTTGGCACGGTTATCGCGCCGGAGTAGAAGGCGCTAAAGAACTTTACGGCGCGGATGAAGCTTTTCCCATCGCCGAACTTGCGGAAAAACTGCCGAAATATTTAGAAAAGGCCGATCGCATATACTATCACTTCGGGCGCGATCGTACTTTCGACCAAACAGTCCTCAATCACTGGCAGCGCTTGATGGCAACCTACCCAAAACGCGGCACAGGCCCGACAGCGATCGAAGATTCCAACATCATTTTACACCCGATGCGGCTGGTGAAAAGCGAAACTGAATTAGCATTAATGCGAAAAGCCGCTAATATCTCAGTTGCAGCGCACAACCGCGCCCAAGAATTCGCTAAGCCGGGCAGATACGAATATGAAATTCAAGCTGAAATAGAACATACTTTTGGCTTAAATGGCTGCACTCCCGCTTACCCTTCAATTGTTGCATCCGGTTACAATTCCTGCGTCCTCCACTACATCGAAAACAACCGCCAAATGCAGGAAAACGATTTGTTGCTAATAGATGCTGGTTGTGCTTGCGGTTACTACAACGCCGATATTACTCGCACCTTTCCTGTTAGCGGCAAATTTACAACTGAACAACAGATAATTTATGACTTAGTTTTGCAAGCACAATTGCAGGCAATTAGTCAAGTATATCCGGGAAATCCTTACAGCAAAATTCACGAAACAGCAGTGCGCGTTTTGGTGGAAGGTTTAATGGATTTAAAACTTTTGGTGGGGGACATTGAAGAGATAATTAAAGAAGAGAAATACAAGCCATTTTATATGCACCGCACTGGTCATTGGCTGGGATTGGATGTGCACGATGTCGGCGTTTATCAGTACGGCGAAAATCCGCAAGTTTTGCAGGCAGGACAAGTGCTGACGGTGGAACCGGGGATTTATATTTCTCCTTATATTAAACCGGTTGAAGGACAGCCGGAGGTTCCTGAAAAATGGCGCGGTATTGGTGTGAGAATTGAAGATGATGTTTTGGTAACATTGGAAAGTCATGAAGTCTTGACGGCGGGAGTTCCTAAATAATTGTTGACTGTTGACTGTTGACTGTTGACTGTTTGAACAATACCGATGCAACCGGAAACGATTTATGTAGGGTGCGGATCTGTTCTATGGTTCAATGGAATTTGCTCCTTGACGGGTGGCGACGCACCTTAGTTACAACTTGATTGTGTGTACCGCATATAAATTGAATCTGCTGTAAGTTGGCAGTGCAGGCTTGAGCTTTGTTAGTATTAACTTGAAAAAGCTCAAGCCTTTACTGCTAAACCTAGAGCAATTATGTGTATTGATCCTACCAAGATCGATCGACCTCTGGAAACCTGCGAAGCATTGGTAGCAGAGCAAAAAGCAAAAATTCGGCAACTAGAAGAGGATTTGCAGCAGCAGAGAGAATTGTGCCAGAAATTAGAAGCACAACTCAAAGCAGTCGAGAATCCTGGCATTTCGGGCTCCGTAACTGAATCGGATATCACCGAGGACGATCGTATTCGGTTAATCACATCTCTGGAAAAAAGCCAGGAAATGTACCGAACTCTCATCAAACATTATCCGAATGGGTCGGTGTTTTTGTTCGATCGCGATTTGCGCTATACTCTGGTTGACGGCCAAGGTTTGGCAGTAGTTGGTTTGTCCAAAGAACAGTTGGAAGGCAAAACATTGTGGGAAGTATCCCCACCTGAAGATTGGCAACTTTTTGAGACTACATATCGCGCTGCTTTGGCAGGAAAAGAGAATACTTTTGAATATAAATACGGCGATCGCATTTATTCAACAACAATTGTTCCCGTCAAAAACGACCGGGAAGAAATTTTTGCAGGAATGGTCGTTACTCAAGATATTACCGAAAAAAAACAGGCAGAAATAGCGCTGGAAGAAATCAAAAATCAGCTACAAATTAAATATCAAAAGCGCACTGAGGACTTGAAAACAGCCAACGATCAATTGCAGGAAGAAGTTCTCTCTCGCTGGCGCGCCGAAAAAGCTCTGCGGAAAAGCCAGGAACAGCTAGAATTGTTTTTCTCTCAATCTTTAGATGGTTTTTTCTTTATGATGCTGGACGAACCCGTCCACTGGGACGATACAGTTGACAAAGAAAAAGTTTTGGATTACATATTTGCTAACGGGCGGGTAACGAAGGCAAATGATGCTTTGATAGCTCAATACGGAGGTACTAGGGAAGAGTTTATTGGCCGGACGCTTTACTCTTTCTTGTCGCACGACTTGACTGGTAGCAGAGAGATAATCAAGCAATTTTTTGATGCTGGCAGAATTCACATCGAAAATGAGAATCGCACGTTTGACGGAGTTCCAGTTTGGATAGAAGGCGACTATATTTGCATTTACGATTCCCACGGCAGAATCATCGGGTATTTTGGCGTACAGCGCGATATTAGCGATCGCAAAAAAGCAGAAGCAACCCTCAGAGATAGCGAAGAACGCTTTCGGGCAACCGTCGAACAAGCGGCAGTCGGTATTACCCACCCTGACGCAACAGGCCGCTATTTGCGAGTCAATCAAAAATTCTGCGATATAGTGGGATATACTGCGAGCGAACTGCTGTCGCGAACTTGGATGGACGTTACTTACCCAGAAGATATAGATGCAGATTTAGAACAAAACAAGCAATTATTTGCCGGCCAAATTGACAGTTTTAAAATGGAAAAACGCTTACTGCACAAAGACGGCACTGTAGTTTGGGTAAATATTACAGTATCGCTCATCCAAGAACCGCTGAGCGGGGCAGTTTACAATCTAGTAGTGACAGAAGATATTAGCGATCGCAAAAAAACCGAAGCAGCGCTGAAAGAAAGCGAAGAAAGGTTCCGAGAGCTAGCAGAAAACATTGAAAGCGTGTTTTGGATGGTAAACGTTCAACCCCAGGAAATTATTTATATCAGTCCGGCTTACGAAAAGATTTGGGGCCGAAGCTGCGCTGATTTGTATGCTAACAGGCGCTTTTTTGCAGATTCCCTCCATCCAGAAGATCGCGAGCGCGTTATTGCTAATTTAACTAGACAAATTGAGTCTGAAGACGAGATAGAATATCGAATTGTCAGGCTGGACGGCAAAATACGCTGGATTCGCGATCGGGCTTTTCCCATTAGAAATCAATCTGGTAAAGTTTACCGCATCGTGGGCATTGCGGTAGATATTACCGCAGGCAAACAGGCAGAAAAAACCATCCGCGAAAGTGAAGAACGCTTCCGCCAGTTAGCAGAAAATATCCAAGATTCCTTCTGGCTAATGTCTGCGGACTTCACCGATTTATTGTATCTGAGTCCAACTTACGAACAAATCTGGGGGCGCAGTCGCGAAGAATTGTATGCTGATCCATTAAAAATGATGGAGTGGGTGCATCCAGAAGATAAACTCCTGTTGGAAGAGGCAATGGGGCGAGTTTTGCAGGGCGAGTCCACCAATACCGAATATCGGATTTTTCTGCCAGACGGCACAATTCGCTGGGTGTGCGATCGAGCTTTTCCCATTTACGACGAATCGGGCAAAATTTACCGCATCGCGGGTATTGCCGAAGATATCAGCGATCGCAAATGTACCGAGGCCCGCATCCAAGCAGCACTCCGCGAAAAAGAAGTATTGCTCAAAGAAATTCACCACAGAGTCAAAAATAATATGCAGGTAATTTCCAGCTTGCTGCAACTTCAAGCTCAATATATTGAAGACGAACCGACGCTAGCTTTATTTGAAGAAAGCCAGACCCGTATCCATTCAATGGCTCTGATTCACGAGCAACTTTATCAATCCGAACATCTCGATCGCATCGCCCTTCCCCCCTACGTCGAAAACTTGGTTGCTAATTTGTATCAATCTTTTGGTTGCGGCAACACTGCCATCCAATTCAATCTCAACCTTGACCCAATTTATTTAAACATAGAAACAGCCATTCCTTGCGGTTTAATTATAAACGAAGTAGTTTCTAATTCCCTAAAATATGCTTTTAGCAAAAGTGCGAAAGGTGAAATTAACATAGAATTTAAGGAATTAAGTTTTCAGGAACTCCAATTAATTATTCAAGATAATGGTAGCGGATTCCCGGCGGGTTTCGACGTAGAAAATCCTGAAACATTAGGATTGCGATTAGTGAGAATGTTGTCTTGCCAATTAGATGCGAGTATTGCCATTGACAGTCAGTGTGGAACCTGCTACACTTTAATTTTTAAAGAGTTAAATTATCGGCGACGCATTTAAGGAAAAATGAACCCTATAAAAATTTTGGTTGTCGAAGACGAAGTTATTGTAGCGCAAGACATAGCAGGCCGATTAAAAAAACTGGGATATGCAGTAACCGCTACAGTTTCTTCAGGAGAAGAAGCAATTCAAAAAGCTCTAGAAACCCCGCCCGATTTAGTGTTGATGGACATCGTGCTTAAAGGTGAGATAGACGGGGTAACAGCAGCCGAAAAAATCAGAACTAATATGAATGTACCGACAGTATTTTTAACAGCTTATGCCGACGATAAAACGCTGCAAAGAGCGAAACTTACAGATCCATTCGGTTACATTATAAAACCATTTCAACAAAATGATTTACGGGTGGCGATCGAGATTGCCCTGCACAGACACGAAATCGAAACCAAGATGCGAGAATCTCTCAAAGCCGCGGAAGCAGCCACAGAGTCGGTGGAAGAAAAATCGCACCGCCAAAACCAGTATATTTCAATGGCCGCTCACGAATTGCGGAACCCGCTCAACGCGATTTTAATCTCTGCGGAACTTCTAGAGCTCGATCGAACTCGCAGCCGTGACGAATCCCAAGTTAGAACCCTGCGCCTGGTGCACTCAGCTACCCAAAAGATGAACCAGCTAATCGATGATATGCTGTTTATGGGGAGAGCAGAAGCAGGTCAACTCAAATGCAATCCATTACCGATAAATTTAGTCGAATTTTGTCAAGACTTGCTCGATCAATTGCAGTTAGGAAATGAAGCCAAGCACAAACTAACATTAATCCCATCAGATGTTACCAGTGCAATATTAGATCAACAATTGCTGCACGGCATTATTTCTAACTTAATCGTCAACGCCATGAAATATTCTCCAAACGGCGGGCAAGTCACCTTGGAATTGGAATACCGTCAAGCAGGCGAGGGAGACAAAGAAGCTATTTTCTGCTTATCTCCTCAGTGTTTGTTTGGCAATTCCCTATTTACAAATATTAACTCTCCCTTACTAATTATGCGTATCCGAGACGAAGGTATCGGCATCCCAGAAACCGAAGTAGGGAAAATATTTGAAATGTTCTACCGCTGCAAGAATACGGGAAAGATTAAAGGTAACGGTTTGGGATTAACCATTGTTAAAAAAGCTGTCGAATTGCAAGGAGGCGCGATCGCCTGCGAAAGCAAAATGGGCGTGGGTACAACCTTCACAGTCGCGCTTCCTTACGTAGCACTTTCCTGTTCGACTCAACGGCAAAAAACTTAAATGCCCCTACAAAAACTAATCAAAGTGTTGCAAAATCCAGTCCACCGCCACCGCTAAATTTGCTGCAATAAAATCCGGTTTAGTATGGTGCTGATACTCCCCACTCAACACGCTTTCCCCGTAACCAGTCTGCACCAAAATACCAGTACAGCCGGCATTGTGAGCCATATCAACATCAGTCGCTTTATCCCCCACCATAAAACTATTTCGCAAATCCAAATCGTATTCCCAAGCCGCCGCTACTAACATTCCTGTATTTGGTTTTCGCCAAGTCGAATACCGCGTAAATTCTGGGTTTTTTCCGCCTTCGGCTGCGCTTAAATAAGGACAGTAATAAAGAGCATCTAACTTTGCTCCGGCTTCATTTTCTAATAAGTGACACAGGCGTTTGTGCAAAGCTTCTATGTGGCTAATCGGATTATAATCCCTCGCTGGGCCCGATTGATTGGAAACCAAACAGCAAAATATTTGTTGGTCATTTAAGCGGCGTACAGCTTGGGCTATTCCGGGGATTAAATTCAAATCTTCTACTTTGTGGATGTAGCCGACTTCGATATTGAGAACGCCATCGCGATCGAGAAATACTGCTCGTTTCATTGTTGTATTGTTTTTGATATAATATAAAACTCGGTGGCATCGGAATTGATATTACTTAAACTTTTCCTCCGCTAGTCCTCCCGCCTACCCGCTAGTCCGCCAGGGAATGAATTCCCTGTCTAATAGCTAAAGTCCTCTAAAAGAGGACTGAATCATTCATTAGTCCTCTGAAGCGAGGACTTTCGCTTTGAGGCCGGGGTTTCAACCCCTGTCGGACTATCGGTTTAACGTGTTTGTTGACTCCAATGGACACGGCGCCGTGTCCTCATCATGATTCTAAAATAGATTGTTTGCCTAGCCATTCGCGGAAACTATTATGATACAAACTATAGCAAATTTCTCCTTCGATTTCTTGTTTATTTAAGAACTCTATCCAATTGTCTAATGTTTTTTCAACATCGTATTCATCCTGATCAATTATATTGGCGATCGCACTTACAGACAAACCTGTTGGGGATTTTACCAAAACATTCAGCACAGACAAGTCGATCGCCGATAAGCCCTCACCTCCCATCCGCAGCCAGTGGTTTTGATAATAGGCTGCTAAACCGGGAGGAAGTTCAGAGAGAAGTGAGGACTCTCCCAGATTAGCATCGGGGCGTGAATTCTCGGCGATCGCCCTTAACATTTGACTCAGATACATGAAATTGTTTTCGCTGACAGTGGCGAGTTGTTGGCAGAATTCGGGTTGAGTTAAATCCGGTGCGGTTGATAGGTATTGCTGAATGTAGTTAAGGACATCTTCCCGATTTTGGGCGGGATAATCTCTTAAATCGAGAGTTTGAGAGGGGGTTTCAATTAACAAACCGGATTTCTCTCTCAAAAACGGGCGGCGGGCGAGGATAAAATAAGTACGATCGCCCAAATATCTCGGCAGATAAAACAGATTTGTGCTGGGAGGCTGACTCGTGCGGGCGATCGCGTCTACAGAATCAATTACAATTATCAACCGTTGGCGATGACGTGCCGTCTCGCAAGCTACGTTTAATTTATCGCTAATTTGCTGAAGCAACAAAGACAGAAACCAACTCCCATCATGGGATTCGAGATTTTGAAGTTGAGATTTTAGCTTGAGGATTTCGGATGTTTCCCCATTGGCGGCAAGGTATTTGTCAATCAGTTGAGTGCAGACTGAAGCGAGAAAATCTTCAGCTCGATTTTTGCCCTCAACTGCAGCGTTGTAATAGATACTGCGAGGATGGGCGGTGACATATTGAGCGAGGATGGAACTTTTGCCGCAGCCGGGAGTGCCGACAATTGTGAAATAACCGTGGCTGTGGGAGTCCAGAAAGTCGGAAATGGCAGAAAAAACAAACTTGCGCCCTGTAAAATTCTCGGTTTTTTCTCGCAGGAGTTGCTGAAATTCTTTTGGGTAAGCGGCGGTAGAGATCGGAGTTGGCAGAGGTGAGGAATTCATGTTAGTTCCTCCATCCCTTCTAGCCGCAGGAAATATACTCGGCCGGATTGGTCGCCTGCCACAATTGTTACTCCATCGGGTGCAATGGCGCAACAGGCGATCGGATTTTCAAGCGTGAAACTAGCAATGAGATTTCCAGTCGATAAATCCCATAGTTTGATGGTGTTGTCATCTGAACCAGAAATCGCTCGCTTGCCATCAGTAGTGACGGCTACTACATTTACCGATTTGCTGTGATCGGTAAGAGTAAACAGTTCCTTTCGAGTCGTTAAATCCCAGATTTTAAGGGTGTTGTCTCTCGAAGCAGAAATTGCGTGCTTGCCATCAGCAGTGACAGCTACTGCATTTACACGGTCACTGTGACCAGCAAGAATAAACAGTTTCTCTCCTGCTTTTAAATCCCAGACTTTGATGTGGTACGAACCAGAAATCGCCAACTTTCCATCAGCAGTGACAGCTACTGATGTTACCAAGGAACCCTCATCAGCAAGAATCAACAGGTTATCTCCAGTTTTTAAATCCCAGACTCTGATACCCTTGAAACAATGAGAAAGCACCCGCTTGCCATCAGCAGTGAATGCTAGTACATTATCCAAGAATCCGCTATCTTTGCGAGTAAACAGTTCCTTTCTAGTTGTTAAATCCCATACTTTAATGGTGCTGTTTATATCAGAAATATCCAGCTTTTCACCAACAAAGAGGTTGCCCAACGAACCAGAAATCGCCCGCTTGCCATCAGCAGTGACGGCTACTGCTGTTACCGGGTATCTGTGACCCGTAAGAGTAAACTGTTCCTTTCCAGTGGTTAAATCCCACACTTTGAGGGTGTTGTCTCTCGAACCAGAAACCGCCCGCTTGCCATCAGCAGTAACGGCTACTGCTGTTACCGAGTAGGTGTGATCCGTAAGAGTAAATTGTTCCTCTCCTGTTGTTAAATCCCATACCTTGAGGGTTTTGTCATCAGAACCAGAAATCGCCCGCTTGCCATCAGTAGTGACGGCTATTGATTTTACCGATTGCCTGTGACCAGTAAGAGTAAACAGTTCCTTTCGAGTTGTTAAATCCCAGACTTTGAGGGTGTTGTCTCTCGAACCAGAAATCGCCCACTTGCCATCAGCAGTAACGGCTACTGCTGTTACCGATTTGCTGTGACCAGTAAGAGTAAACAGTTCCTTTCCAGTGGTTAAATCCCAGACGTTGAGGGTTTTGTCTCTCGAAGCAGAAATCGCCCACTTACCATCAGCAGTGACTGCTACTGCATTTATCCAGTCACTGTGACCAGTAAGAGAAAGCAGTTCCTCTCCAGTTGTTAAATCCCAAACTTTGAGGGTTTTGTCTCTCGAACCAGAAACCACCTGCTTACCATCCGCAGTAACGGCTATTGCATTTATCAATTTGCTGTGACCAGTAAGAGTAAAAAATCCTTCTCCTGTTTGTAAATCCCAGACTTTGAGAGTTTTATCATCTGAACCAGAAATCGCTCGCTTGCCATCAGCAGTGACGGCTACTGCATTTACCGATTTGCTGTGCCCAGTAAGAGTAAACTGTTCCTTTCCAGTTGTTAAATCCCAGACTTTAATAGTGTTGTCTCTCGAACCAGAAATCGCCCGCTTAGCATCAGTAATGACGGCTACTGCATTTACCAATTTTCTGTGACCAGTAAGAGTAACCAGTTCCTCTCCAGTTGTTAAATCCCAGATTTTAATGGTGTTGTCTCTGGAACCAGAAATCGCCTGCTTGCCATCACCAGTGACGGCTACTGCATTTACCCAGTGTCTGTGACCTTTGAGGGTGCGGATTACTTCCCTGCTAGGGGGAGTTAAACAAGGTGTCAAAGGACGCAACCACGGTGCTATTTTCTGTTGCTTTACTTTCTCCAGTATTGTATAAACTTGTGGTATTTTTAAGTGTACCAATCGCCCCCACAATTGCTCTGCTAGTTGCGTTTTGTCTCGCTCTAAAATATCCGATGATCTCCACAATACCGAGCGAATCAAGTTCAGAGCTTTTGCTTTTTCTGGGTTGTACTCTGGGTTACTTAATGCTTCTGAATCGTCAACTAAATGGAAATCATCAATCAGTGCCTGCACTCCAAACTCAGGATGTTGAATCTTTGCCATCAGGAAGTTAAAATCGGTTAGTGTTTGATAATACTTTTCTAAATTCCCTGAATTGACATAAATTAGCAGTAAGCTGCCCAGATAAGCACGTTGATAGAAAAGTGGTTTGGCCTCGAACTTGTTAGCAAATTCTCCCATCTCACGCCATCCCTTTTTCTAAATTCTCAGCAATCCGTTGATATACTTCCTGAAAAATTTTACGCTTTGAATCCATCTCTCGTTGGGCTTTCAGAAAGTCAAGGAAACTCGCATGATAGATGCTGTAGCAGATTTTTCCGTCTACATTCTGCTTTTTCAAATACTCAACCCACTCATCTTCTAAAACCTGTGCCACATCGCATTCATCCACCTCGGCAATTCCAGCCATCATCTCGCAGGGAATCGGCGTGGCAATCTCAAGTAAAATATACAAGACAATCTCCATCAATTGCCCTGGCTTAGCTTCCATCCCCATCCGTACCCAATGGTTTTGATAATACTCTTGCAGCCCGTCAGGCAATTGCTTTAAGCTCAAGTCATTATAATCGCCCTTAGCAATTGCGGGCAAAACATACCGCAAATACATAAAATTGTTTTCGCTTTTGTCTGCCACTTGCTCGACAAAAGTTGTCTCGGTAATGCTACGAATTTGAATCCACTTTCTCAGTTCATCTTTATACTGAGAATCGGTAGAGAGCAGATACCGAATATACTCTTTGATATCATCATGATTGAAATTAACATACTCGCTGTCTCTTAAATCTAACTCTTTTACCGGAACTCCCGGAGATACAGAAAGCCTCTTTTGACCGAGGTTATGCGGTCGCCTCGTCAGCAAGAAATAAACCCCATCTGGCAGAGTAGTCGGTAAATGTAAAAGATTTTCTCCCGCTTCTTGTGCGACTTCATCCAGTGCATCAATCGCAATTACCAAACGTTCGCCCAAAGTGAGTTTTCCCGCCACCTTTGCCAGTAAAGTGGGTAAATCGGCATTTTCTGAATTTGGCAATTGATAGCGGTCAATTAATTGCTGGCGAATGCTCTTCAAAAACAATTCTGGTCTGTTGCGGCCTTCGACGAGAATATTGAAATAGCAGGGAGATTGATGTTCCGAGACGTATTTGGCAACAATGGAACTTTTGCCCATTCCCGCATCCCCGATGATTGTAAAATAACCGTGAGGATTTGCGGTGATAAATTGCTGAAAATTATCAAAAACAAATCGGCGGCCGCAAAAGGTTTTAATTTTTTCTGTTATAAGTGATTCAAACTCTGGCGGCAGCGAATTGTCGGCATTCCAATCTTTTGGGTCAACTATGTCTGTTGGTTCTAGGCCTAATTTTTCAGCTATCTTGGTAACTTGCCATCTTTCTACGCCATTGGGGCAGTCTTTTGTACCGAGTAAGCGCTTAATCGTGTCGGTGGAAACTTTGGCGAGTTGGGCAAGTTTTTCTTGAGTAAAACCTTTTTCTTTAATTTGTTCTCGGAGATACTCTTTTCCCTTTGCACTCGATTGAACTTTATCGGAGTCGCGCATAGTAATTTGTTAGCTATTGTTATTGGTTTTTCAGTTAATTCGATAATCCTACAGTCCGACAGGGAATGAATTCCCTGTCTCATAGCTAAAGTCCTCTTAAGAGGACTGGAAATTAGTATTTTAGTCGGTTTTAACCGACTTCTGCTATTAGCCAGGGAATTCATTCCCTGGCGGGTTTCGGGAGAGTCCGACAGTCCGACAGGGAATGAATTCCCTGTCTCATAGCGAAAGTCCTCTTAAGAGGACTGAAAATTAGTATTTTAGTCGGTTTTAACCGACTTCTGCTATTAGCCAGGGAATTCATTTCCTGGCGGGTTTCAGGGGAATGAAACAGCATGGGGGCTAGCGGGAGCGAGATTTCATGATTATTCATCCGTAACTCCGATCGCACTCACATTCTATATTTAAATACTTCTGTCTGTCTAGGGCAAATAGGTTGTAATCTCCTGCCCTATCTGCCCCAAAAATGAGGGCAGATCACAAATTAAAACTCGCCCTACCTGCCCTAGACTCTCGCTGTTTGCTTCGGTAGAGTAATTGTAGAAACAAGAACTTATCAGTATTTAGGAGAGGAAACAGTTATGAATTTTAACTTATTCGGAAACTCGCAACCCGATGAAGATTATAGCGAAATTAAGAAAGAAATGCTGCGAGAATCATTGCGGCAAGTTCGCCAAAGCTACAATCTTGCCCTTTTTGTCACCGCCGCATCGGCAATGGTTACTTTCGGAGGGATCGGACTTCTATTTTGTGAGAAAATCTCAGAGGCTACTCTCACTGCTTCGGGCGGATTGTTGACAAGTTTGGGCAGCATTGAGTTTGCCAAGCAAAAGAAGAAGGAATTGCAGCAGATGATGGATGATTTGGAAGACTAACATCGAGTTTTAGCTTCCCGACTTCTTTCCTCGTCCCCCGGCCGGGCCTGGAAAGCAGCTAAATTGTAGGGGACACGGCACTGCCGTGTCCTGACTTAGATATCCTAGTTTTTAGCCGCCCCAAACCTTCTTCAAAACATCTTGAGGAGAGATGTCTGCCATTTTGCCAGTAGGAGATTTAATGCCCAAAAATCGATCGCTCTTTGGCAACAATTTCGCCGGTTCAGTCGGGCCGAACAAAGCTATTGTATAAGTTTGAACCGCCACAGCTAAGTGCATCGGCGCACTGTCAGTACATATCATCAAATTAGCAGCAGCAATAGTGGCAGCCAACTTGCCGACATCATCCGGCGAGATAACTTTTACATTCGGACATGACTCGACTAACTTTGTCACGAAGTCTGCATCTTCTGGACCTTTCACAACAACAACAGGCAAATTCGGCTGCCGCTGCTGACAATCTTCAATTATTTGCTTCCAGTTGTCTGTAGGGTAAATTTTGTCAATACCTTTAGACACAGCTAATTGACTCGAACCGCCGTGAATTAGAATGTAGCCGCTTTCTTTTACGCCCAACCGCTGCTGTTCGGCTTCCGCCCACTGAATGTCCTGTTTTGGTACATTAATTGCCAGTGGCGGACAAGGATTTGTAATGTTAAATCCTTGCAGCAAATCATGGTACATTGAAGCGGCGTACTGTTCAGTTTTCAGCGGTACAGCAGCAGTGAGAAATCGAGCGCCGTTGGTTCCCGAATAGCCAACTCTCTGCGGAATGCCGGTCAGCCACAGCAGCAGCCCTACAGTCCACCGCTGGCCGAGGGAAATAACTGCTTCGTATTCGCGATCGCGAATTACGCCCAGTAAATTGCCCAAATCTGCCATAGCGTTGCGGTCTTTGAAATTGTACGTCAAGACTTCTTTGACCGACTTGCAGACTCGGTAAGCACCCTTTGCCCTCGGTTCCACGATGACATCAATTTGCGCGTCGGGATAAGACTGCTTGAGGTCATCAAGAGTGGGGAAAAATAAAATTTGGTCGCCAATCCCGCCAGGGACAAGTGCTAGTATTCGCATCATAAACGATCGGGCTATTATTGATCGAGGTAGCTCTCAGAGATCGGCTCTCAACTATCAGCTTATAGTATTTCTAGACCTTAAAATCTACTGGCTGACAGCTAAACAACTGACTCAAAAGTACAGGACGCTCTTATTATATATATCTAGTTGGGTTAAAAACGGTTAGTAAATGCACTTATTAATTCCTGCAGCGGGTTCGGGGCGACGGATGGGGAGTCAGCGGAACAAACTGCTGCTGACTTTGCTCTCTAAACCTTTGCTGAGTTGGACTTTGGCTGCGGCTGAAGCTTCGCAGCACATTAGCTGGATTGGCATCATGGGCCAGCCAGACGATTTTCCTGATTTTCAAGCAATTCTGAGCGATTTATCTTTGGTTATGCCCGTGGAACTGATTCAAGGAGGCGCCACCAGGCAAGAGTCAGTTTACAACGGTTTGCAAGCTTTGCCGCCCAATGCCGATCGAGTGTTGATTCACGACGGCGCGAGGTGTTTGGCAACTGCTGAATTGTTCGATCGATCGGCAGAGGCCCTCTTGACCTGTCCGGGCTTGATTGTCGCCGTCCCGGTCAAGGATACGATTAAGGTCGTAGATGAGCGTCGGATCGTGCGAGACACCCCAGACAGAAGCAATTTGTGGGCTGCCCAGACTCCCCAAGGATTTGAAGTGAAATTGTTAAAGCAGTGTCACGAAGAAGGGCGACAAAAAGGTTGGGAAGTTACCGACGATGCGGCTTTGTTTGAAAAATGCGGTTTACCAGTGCAAATTGTGGAGGGAGAAGAGACGAATTTGAAAGTCACAACACCCGTTGACATGGCGTTAGCGGAATTTATTTTGCGGCAGAGATACGGGGAATAATTTTGAATTGTGTAAGGGGAATGCGACTCAGCTATGTTGTCGTCATTAGGAGAAAATCTGTAATACAAGTGGAGGATGAAAGCAATGGAATATAGCGGTACATGGCGGATCACAGAGATGGCAATGTGGGATAGTGATTATTTGGACATGGAAGTTGAAGCCTATATCGAGATTGATGAAGCAGGTTCAGGAGAATTTCAATTCGGTTTAGTATCAGGTGAAATTGACGGCGAAGTCGTAAAAGATGGAAAGGATCAGCGATTTGAGTTTACATGGGACGGTAATGACGAGAACGATGCTGCATCTGGTAGCGGTTGGCTCAAATTAAAGGATAAAAACTCGGTAGATGGTCGAATCAAATTCCACCAAGGCGACAGTTCTAGTCTTGTTGCAAAGCGCATGAAATAGGCAATCAGCGATCGTACTATTTTAGGCCATTTTTTTTACCGCAGATGAACTCAGATAAAATCCCATCTGTGTTCATCTGCTGATATCTGCGGTCACAAAATCCCAATCTGACCAATAACCAATAACAACTGACTTAAGTTTATCATGAAGGATTAATCGGAAACTCACCCTCACTATCAACGTCTGCGGCACTTTTAACTAAATCCAAAAACGCAAACACGGCCGGAATCAACAACCCATCCCTCAAAACAGCCACCCCAATTACCCTCTCAAAATCCGCAGGTAAACTGCAAACTTTCACCGAAAGAGGTATCGGTTCCGCAGCCAAACGCGGCAGAATTGCTGCACCCAAACCTTGCATCACCATACTGACAATAGTTGAATCTTCGCTGAGTTCGTAAGCGATATTTAAGGGAAACCCCGAAGTTGTCAAATATTTTCGCAGCGGTACAGAACAAGCATTTTCCACCGGCTGCAAAATCAACGGATAAGCCGCTAATTCTTTCCAGGTAATCTTAGCACTTGACAATTTGGCAGTTGGTGGCAGCAACACAACATATTTATCCCGCAAAATTTCTCTAGTTTCAAATTCATCCGAGATGGGAAGAGAGACAAAACCGATGTCTGCTTTGCCCGATCGCAAAGCCTCTTCCACAGCTTGGGTATAATAAACTTCGGCAATGCTGACCGTAATTTTGGGAAAGCAACTGCGAAATTTAGCAATAATACCCGGTAGGATATGAGTTGCGACACTCCGAAAAGTAACTATCCGTACCTGGCCTCCCTGCAAACCTTTTTCTAAATCCGCTTCTTTGACCATCATTTCTAAGGCGCAGGCTATTTGACGCCCGTGACTCACTACCCTTTCCCCCACCGGCGTCAGTTGAGCACCGTGTCGCCCCCGGTGGAACAGTTGCACTCCTAATTCTGTTTCTAAAGAGGCGATGGCGTGGCTGACGGCGGATTGGGACAGTTCCAATTGCAAAGCCGCCTCGCTAAAGTTTTCACAGTCTGCTACAGCTATCAAAGCTTGAATCTGAGAGAGTTTCATCCGCCGCGTATTGATTTCGTTCATAGCGTTTGTGCCAGTAGTACCCAAATTGTCACAAGGGCTTCGATATATCGATTTTATTCATACAACCTATGCAAGCAATGCTTTGATTGTCAATTGCCCTAGAGTTAAGGTTAATTTATCAGGTAACAGATAGACTTTTACAGGACTTGCACGATAACCATATTGTGCTGTAATTGCGATGACGTTATTGCAGCTAAAAGCTATTTTTTGTAATTTTTTTGGTGCAATCTTTGTAGGAGTTATCACTTTAAGGTGTTGGCTATGTCTACTTACAACAGTCGGATAAACCCCCGAATAATGATGTTTTTTTTGATAGCCGATCGAGCTAAACCATCCGAAAAACATAAAGGGCTATCTCTCTTTTCAGCTATAAAAAAAATTGGGCAGTTTTTGCTCTACCTCATTTCTAGTGAGGACGAACTGAGAATTTGGCAGACGTGCGATCGCTATGGTAACACTTGGTGGCACGGTTGCGATCGGGCAACTGGTCGTTCTACCTGCGTGGCGACGGATGATGAAATGCGCGCTTGGCTCGATCGGCGTTATTGCCAATAGTAGTGTGTGGGTTGCGTGGAAATGAAGTGAAATACAGTCCTCGATTAGCAATTACCAATTAGCAATTACCAATTAGCAATTACCAATTACCAAGTAGGAGATGCTATGCTTCAAATATCTTCCGAATGTGCAGCGCCAGATCGCATTATTCTGATGGAAAACGAGGTATACAGATTGCCTCAAACTCATCGAGAAATTCAAGTTTTGTCAGGAATTGCTTGGATCACGGTTGACCAACAGGACATCATCTTGCAAAGCCCTGAAAAAGCATCGCTTCCACCCAGCAAAAACTTTGCTGTCATATCCGCTCTCAACAATATGCCGCTGATTATGGCAGTCTGGCAAGACAAAAACCCAGTCATGGGATTTTAGATTTTAGATTTTAGATTTTGGATTGAAGAATTGGGAATGACTGATTGTGTATGGGTTTGAAGCACGGGTCTACAGTTGCCTTCTTTTTTGAAACAGGCATCTGAACCTAGAGATTGAGAAAAAATTTGGCAGGAACACCCCAAAAAGCTCTATCTTAATAGTTATCACTTAGCTATTGGAGGACTCGATCGGTGCACTGCCGCTCTTATCACTTCAGCTATCTCGCAGCTATAAGTATGGTGTTATCGCCCGCACTCAGCTTGCTGGCAATTTCAGACGCCCGGGCTTATGCCCCAATTATAACTGCGAGGCTCGCCCAAGCGATCGATCTCGCTCAGGCAACTGACCCCAAAACGCAAGCAGACGAACTCTTTGAAACAGGAGTAAAACAGCACCGCGAGGGTTTGTTTCGAGAAGCAATTCAGAGTTTTGAGCAAGTTTTGGCAATTCGCAAGCAACTAGGCGACCAAGCGGGAATCGGAGAAACCCTCAACAATATGGGGGAAGTTTATGGCGAAATGGGTTTGAGGCCCAAAGCTTTGGAAGTTCTGCAGCAAGCTTTAGTCATTCACCGAGAAATCAGCGGAGGGCGTCGTACCGCGCGCACTCTCAATCTCATAGGTTTCGTCAACCGGATTGGGGACAATTTTTCCGAAGCGATGAAACTGCACCAACAAGCTTTGGAACTTGCCAAAACTACCGACGACCAAATTGAAATTGGAGAATCCCTCCACAACATCGCGGCCGTGTACGCAGAACAGGTCAATTACGCCAAGGCGATCGAATTTTACCAGCAAGCGCGGACGATTCGCACGGCCGCCGGCGATCGGCGCGATTTAGGCCGTACCCTCAATAACATGGGCGGCGTCTACTACAACATCGGCGACTTTAATAGAGCGATGGAATTTTATCACCAAGCTTTAGCAATTCGCCGGGAAATCGGAGACCGGGCTGGCGTCGGCCGCCTCCTCAACAACATGGCACTTACCTCCCGCAAACTAGGCAAAGATACTCAAGCGCTGATCTATTTTCAGCAAGCAATACCGATGTTAGAATCTATCGGTGACAAGACAAGCATCGGACGCTTGCTCAACAATATGGGCGCAATTCATGAAAGTCTTGGTCAATATCCTAAAGCTCTCGAATCCTACGAGGGAGCTTTAAAAATTGCCCGCGAGGGCGGCGACAAAGCCGGAGAAACTACAGCGATGGAGGGCATTAAGCGATTGTCTTCCGGTCAGCTTGTACCGCAATAAGAGTAGTTAGTAAGTCGGGTCGAAGGAAGTAAAACCAGATATTTAAGGAATTGAAAATGATAGATTTTTGAACAATAACTTGCTATGATTGCCTGGATGTAACATTAATCAGCCAGTGCCTCGCAACGATATTGACCGTATCAGAGAGAAAATTCGCCTCCGCCAGTACGATATGTCAGCCCACGCAATGGAAGAAATGGCTGAGGACTTGCTGACTATCCTGGATGTAGAAGAGGCGGTTCTGAGCGGTCAAGCGATTTTAGATTTTAGATTTTAGATTTTAGATTAAAGAATTGAAGCATTGACCCCACGGATAAATTCGGGGGGCAAGTTTCATCGGATACAGGTTTTTTATTTCTGGGTTCTGAGTCTGCTTTCGGAATGAATCACGTGGCGGGTATCCTGGATGCTTTGGGTCAGATTATCCGGGTTGAAAAAGACGACCCCAGAGGTACAAAATATGTAGTAGTGGGGACTGCACTGGATCGACAAACACCTGTTGGAGTGGTTGGACGTTTCGCTAGTAACGGACGTTATCTAATCATCACGGTTTATGAAGTCACTCAACTTAATGGCTAATCGTATGTATAAATACAGATGTGAGTATTGCGAAGGAACCGTTCAACCCCGCACTGTCAAGCGCGAGGCATTCAAACATAAAAATGGATTTGTCATTCTTGAAGATGTGACCATCGGTGTTTGCGATAACTGCGGCAATCGATACTATTCAGCCGATATTCTTCATGCGGTTCATGCCGTTGCAACTGGAGCGAGATTGCCTGAAAGAACCGAACAAATTCCGGTTACTCATTTAGAATCAGCATAACCAGTGGAGCGCTTTAATTGCATTAAAACGCTGTGACGATAAAGGAGACTGTCCGGGGGTTAAGATTGGAAGCGATCGATCGACTTTGGCGACGATTTGGCATTTATCTGCAAGTCGTTGTATAATGGGTTGCCAAAAATATATAACTCAAAAAGAGGAAAAAGGCTTCAGGGGCGCTATAATTTGATTGAGATCGCTATCGAAAGATAGAAACAATTTCTGTAGTAATTTGTCCGCCAGAGCGGCCGCACAACCATTAATCTAAGCTATGGATATCCGTACCGAAAAGCCAGAAGAGGTAGAAGCTGTTCGCAACATTAATATTGCGGCATTCGGGCGAGAAAATGAGGCTAACTTAGTCGCTCGATTGCGGGGAATTGCATCTACATTTTCCTTCGTTGCGGTAGAATCCGATCGCATTGTCGGACACATTTTCTTCAGTCCGGTTGTCGTCGAAGGAAAATGTTCTAGGAATGTGTTGATTCAGGGGTTAGCGCCAGTCGCAGTTCTACCCAACTATCAGCGGCAAGGTATCGGAACGCTGCTGATTCGGGAAGGTTTAAAAGAGTGCGGACGATCGGGATTTCAAGCAGTAGTTGTGCTTGGTCATCCAGATTTTTATCCGCGTTTTGGGTTCATTCCTGCTAGTAGAAAGACCTTAAAATGTGAATATGATGTGCCCGATGAAGCGTTTATGGTATTGGAGTTAGAAAGTGGAGCTTTGCAGGATTGCAGCGGAACGGTGAAGTATCGATCGGAGTTTAGTCTCTGCGAGTGATAAGCTGCTACGCATTTAAATTGAATCCCGATACGGGCAGGATGCCCGTTCCACAATAATTGTAGAAAAATTGACTATCAAATTAGATGCACAACAGCTTATTAATTCCGCCCCTCATCGGAATTATTCATCTCTCTCTGATCTCCCTCTGCGTTCTCTGCGTTCTCTGCGGTTAAATCATTCCGATGCAACCGGAACTGATCTGACGAACTGGCGGTTTTTATTGTGAAGTATCGTAAAAAATTATAAAAATAACATTTAGTAGTCACAGTGGAAAATGGTTGTGCTGTACTTGCCTTTGTGAACCATAAAACCTGTACAACTATTGCCCAGCAAAGTTATTTAAACGCCCCCTTTTCCCTTCTCCCCTTTTGCACCTTGCAAAGCAAAAATCGGAGTTTGAGCAGATTTCCCCTTCAGAGAAACAGCTCCCAAAGCCTCGCAAATGAAGTTTAGCTCGATCGACTCAAACACCCTTTCAGCAATCAAAATTTGGTTTTCCCCCGCCTTGCTCATCAACCGAGCCGCCGTATTCACCGTATCGCCGAGGATATTAAACTCCCTGCGCCCTCGCGGTTCCCCAACCTCAGCAGCAAATACCGGCCCCAGGGATAGCCCAATTTGACAGCTTACTCCCACCTCTTCACCGCCGATAATTACTGGTGGCAAACCTGAAATGATATCTCGGATGGCAATCGCCGCACTAGCCGCGCGGCTGGCGTCATCCGTGTGAGCGTCGGGCACGCCAAAATAAATCAGCATATCCGAACCATCTAAGTGCGCCGTTACTTTTTGCAACACGCCTCCTTTAGCTGAGACTACAGCATCGATCGACGCAAACACCCGAGAAAAACTCACTACCAGATTGACTTCTTCCTCCGGCGAAGCTTTCTCCACAGACTCCGGTAAACCTATCAAGTTGACAAACATCACCGTCGGTTCAGGAAAATCCGGCGGAATTTTGCGCCTGTCTGCATTTTCCACCAGCAGTCTCAGGATAGTTTTGGGAATATAACTAGCAAGGGGTTCAAGCCGATTCACAGCTTGCCCGATTTCTTTTACCAAGCCCGCAACGCTGCGATCGAGCAATACCGAACTCGGCATCCGCCGCCGAGTCAAAGTGATATCATACTCTCCGAGTCGATCGTCCGTGAAATCGTCCGCCACCAAAAAATAACCCGGTTTGCCCGGTTCAAAACGAAATTGCTCTCCCACAGACTCTCTAGCAGTTTCAGTCACACACACCCGCCCCACAGTCCCACAACCCTCAGCTTGCTTGGCTTGCTGGACAGAATGCCCCAGCAGTACGTGAGCCATCCGCAGCGGCGTACCGATGTCAGCACTAATATAGCGGCCGCAGTGGATGCCCACCCGCATCCTCAAAGACAAAACACCCCGCGCCGTTTCAATATTGGCAAATTCAGCCATCGCCCGCTGCATCCGCAAACCAGCCCGCACCGCCCTGGCTGTATCCTCTTGGTAAACCCCTGACGGAAACTGCACCAGCATCGCATCTCCGGTAAACTCCAGCAAATCCCCGCCCGATTTGCTGACAATTTCAATCATCGAGGCAAAATAGTCGTTAATCACGCCCAGCAGGCTTTCAGCTCCCTTGCGCCCCTGGGTCGCGTTCGCTTCCAACAGCGAGGTAAACCCTGCCAAATCCGTGAACAGCAAAGTGCCTGTTTGCCACTGGTAGCGCACCTCGCCTGGGTTGGGCGGAGATTCGGACACGGGCCTGGGCACGTAGTCGTGGAGGATGTAGCGCAGAGTTCGCAGGTGATCGAAAACCCCCATTAGCGTTGCGGGGGACGGATCTACCCACGCAGCAGCGTACAGTTGAGCGGAAAGGAGCGATCGCAGCCGCAGTTCGATCGCAGCCAAGGGAGGATTGTAGGTTAATCTATTAATAATTTCCACCTAAGTTTATTCTTAAAAAATAGGGTAAGTTCTATCAATGTAGAGGCAACACCAATAGCTCGACTTTATACCATTATGATAAGTTTCCAGTGACTCCATACCAGCCAAACCCAGAACCCACGATAGAAACTTCCGAAAGTCACCGGTTGCTAGCTCCCGATTTGATCCGAGCTGCTCGATCGGCCTATGGTATGTATCTGAAAGTGCATTCCGAGCAGATGCAGCGTCCGGCGGGTGTAGTTGTCAGTCAAGGAAGCGATCGAGGTCAGTTAATTTTTGCTTCGCAGCCGATTTTATTGCCCGGTGAACGTTTTGTTACTTTTGACGAAATTGAATCTCAAATGTATTAATTAGTAATTGGGCATTGGGCATGGGGCATGGGGCATGGGGCATTGGGCATGGGGCATGGGGCATTGACAACTAATATTTATGTTGGCTCGATCGAGTGTCAAAAAATAGGTTTGTAGTGAGAACTTTAGTCCTAAGAATTTGACTTTTGACTAAAGTCCTTACTACAAACCTTATGGGTAATTGACCGAACACAATCTAACAATTAATAAATAACCACAGTCAATCGATTTTAGATTTTAGATTTTAGATTTTAGATTAAAGAATTGAAGATTGACCCCACGGATAAATTCGGGGGCTCCTTTATCGGATACAGGTTTTTTATTTCTGGACGGACGAATCCGGGGGCTTGTATCCTGGATGCTTTCGGTCAACAGTGAACAGTCAACAGTGAACAGTCAACAGTCAACAGTGAACAGTCAACTTAATGGAAATAATCTTTAATTCCCTTGTCATGGCGATCGTCTTTATTTTCGGAGCGGCTATTGGCAGCTTTCTAAATGTGGTAGTCTATCGGTTGCCTGCGGGTTTGTCGGTGATCCACCCTCCTTCTCGCTGTCCCAAATGTTTAAATCAACTCAGAAATTACGAAAATATACCCGTTTTCGGTTGGCTGTGGCTGCGGGGACGCTGCAATCACTGCCACAGTCGGATTTCGGCCCGCTATCCACTGGTGGAAGCAGCTACGGGTTTGCTGTTTTTGCTAATCTTCTGGCGGTTTGGCGTAACAGTCCAAACTCTTGGTTTTTGGGCTTTGTTTAGCTGGCTGTTGGCTTTGTCTTTGATTGATTGCGATACAATGACTTTGCCTAATTCTTTAACTCGATCGGGTTTGGTGCTCGGATTGGTTTTCCAAATGGCGAAAGGTTTGTGGCCGACATTTAGTTTGATCGACTCGGTAAACTATCTGGTACTCGATGGGATCGCCGGATCAGTTGTCGGGTTGTGGCTGTTTGACGCGATCGGACTTGCCGGGACGATCGGGCTGGGGCAGAATGCTATGGGCGCCGGAGATACCAAATTAGCCGCCTTGATGGGAGCTTGGCTGGGCTGGAAATACTTGCTGCTAGCGGGATTTATTGCTTGTGTCGCCGGGGCTTTTGTTGGTGGTGGGGCGATCGCTATCGGGTTGCTCGATCGGCGTCAACCCATGCCTTTCGGCCCGTTTCTGGCTCTAGGTACAGCAATTACTGCTCTGTGGGGCGAAGCGATCTTATCTAGTTACTGGCAGTTGTTTTTCCCGAATTTTAGTTTCTGATGTGCCCGTAGTCAGGCGCGATCGAACATAATATTGTCTCAAAAATTGGTAAAATTGTTCCGTGTCTTGGATTACACTTACAACTACTAGCTTTCGTTGGGAAGCGGAATTAATGCAGCAGCTCCTAGCTGCTCATGAAATCCCGGCCCGGATTGTAGACTTGGGCATAGCATCTTATTTCGGGGCTGGGAGTGCTACAGCCCTGCAAGTTCTTCCACAACACCAGCGAACAGCATGGCTCCTCATCAGTCCAGTTGAAGAGGACAATAGTCAGTAGTCAAGTCTGTTGTTATGGGTTATTGGTTATTAGTTATTAGTTATTAGTTATTGGTAGCAGCTAACAACTCACAAATAACAACAGCCAACAGTCAACAGTCAACAGTCAACAGTCAACAGTCAACAGTCAACAGTCAACAGTCAACAGTCAACAGTTAACAAATACCAAGTTTTAATGTCTCTATTTGATTGGTTTGCAAATCGACGAAAATCAGTACCGAACTCCCAAGAACGGCCGGAACGAGAAATTGCGGACGGACTTTGGAATAAATGCGAAGCTTGCGATGCCCTGAGTTATACCAAAGACCTGCGAGCAAATCAAATGGTTTGCTTGGAATGCGGGCATCATATCAGAGTTTACAGTGACGATCGCATCGAGCAATTGATCGATCCCAATACCTGGATGCCCCTTAACGAAGGACTGCACGCCACCGATCCCCTGAAATTTCGCGATCGAAAAAAATATAGCGATCGACTCCGAGAATTTCAAGAAAAAACAGGCCACCTAGACGCCGTAGAAACAGGCATCGGCAAACTAGAAAATTTGCCAGTCGCCCTCGGAGTCATGGAATTTCAGTTCATCGGCGGCAGCATGGGCTCAGTAGTCGGAGAAAAGCTAACTCGCCTCATCGAACACGCCACGCGGGAACGCTTGTCCGCGATCATTGTCTGCGCTTCCGGTGGTGCAAGAATGCAAGAAGGAATGCTCAGCTTGATGCAAATGGCTAAAATTTCCGGGGCTCTGGAACGCCACCGGGAAGCGAGACTGCTTTACATCCCGATTTTGACCCACCCGACCACCGGTGGCGTCACCGCCAGTTTTGCCATGCTGGGAGACATTATAATTGCAGAGCCAAAAGCTACTGTGGCCTTTACGGGCGGCCGGGTAATCGAACAAACTCTGCGGGAAAAGCTGCCGGAAAATTATCAAACTTCCGAATACTCCTTCGCCCACGGTTTTGTAGACTTGATTGTACCCCGGACTCAATTAAAGAAAACTCTCGGTCAGCTCATCAGCCTCCACCAGCAACAGCCTTTCTTGGCAGACTCGGAATTTCCCGCCCTCAATGGCAGCGATAGCCACGCTGTGTCCCCGCAGACTCACGCTTTCAAACTTTCTCCCTAAGCTGCTGCGCCGGAGGATTGTCTGTTGGTGAGTCCGGGGGAGAGACGAAAAATTTCTGAGGAATGGCTCAAAACCCGGTTTCGAGGAAAAATATTGAGTTTGGTAGCCAGATATTGACCCAGACACCGGGTTTTGAGTCCCGCCCGCGCAACTCCTATTGGTAATAACGACCCAGCAGTGGGATGATATTGATCGGAAGTTGATTGGCCCTGAAGTTAGGCTGGGCAAAAATGCCTAGTCGCAGTTAGCGGTTAGTTAGCTTGCGATCGAACAAACTAACAGAACAAACTAACAGAACAAGCTAACAGCGCTTTCTAAAATTGTCCGGTTTTCAGTTAATAGCCGTCAACTCAATTTTGACCTGTCAGCGACCTAAAAATTATGGGTTTTGCAGACCTGTCCATCGCAGAAATAGCAGAGGACTTCAACGTCCCTGTTGAAGAAGTGATCCGCTTGTGCGACGAGTTGGAAATTGCCTACAAGCACCCTCAAACCCGTTTGGCTTTGGAGGATGTTAAGGCAATTATGTCCACTCTCGAAAAAAGGCGCGACTCAAAACTTCTTGCAGATTAGATCGCAAAATTCCTCTACCTTTAAAGGTATGGCTGCACAAACTTTCGCCAGTTGTTGCAGACTCAGGGAATTTTGAACACAAATCTGTTTGCCAGGTATGATCTCTTAGCGTTCAATAATTTGCCGGATTTTTTTAAGGAGAACCATGCTTAAAAGATATTTCATTGCTCTGACCGCTGTATTCTTGAGCTTTCAGTTATTTGTCAGCAGTGCGATGGCTATCGAACTGAGTCCTGAACTTCGCACTCTGCCTTTGAATGACAAGGGTACTCCAGTGGTGCTGAGCCTCAAACAAGTTGAGCAAGGCAAACGCCTGTTCAATTCGGCTTGCGCTCAATGTCACGCTGCGGGCATGACCAAAACTGACCCGAACGTGAATTTGAGCCCGGAAACTCTGGCTTTGGCCAACCCGCCCCGGAATAATATTGAGTCGCTGGTGGACTTTATGAAAAATCCCACCACTTATGACGGGTTTGAGGAAATTTCGGAACTGCATCCGAGCATGAAGAGTGCGGATATTTTCGCTGAGATGAGAAATCTCTCGGATGACGATTTGTACGCGATTGCCGGTCACATTCTGTTGCAGCCAAAAATTGTCTCCAAGCAGTGGGCTGGTGGCAAAGGCGCTCGCTAATCGATTTTAGATTTTAGATTTTAGATTTTGGATTTTGGATTGGGAGAGGGCTGAAGTTCGGCAAGGATTGCTGGCTGGTCGTTTTTCGCTCTAAAATCTGAAATCTAAAATTTACCTCCTGCTCATTGATTATCGCAAAAGGTTGTAGTCCCTCATGCTGCGTCGTGGTGCTTTTGTCTGCTTTCTGTTGGGGATGTTAATTATTTTGCCACTCGTGCTGTTGGCTCCTCAACCTGTTTTGGCTGCTGCCGATTCTTATGTGAATAGGTATTTACAAGCCAGCGAACCTGTGGCTCTGGAGTTGGACTCTGAGGGACATACTCGCTTGTTTTCGGCGTTTGATTTGTCTGCGGGCAAGGTATTGTTCGAGCAAAATTGCCTGAATTGTCACGTCGGAGGAGCTAATTTGCCCGATCCGACGATATCTCTGTCTTTGGCTGACCTCAAGGGGGCAACCCCTCCCCGCAACAATATCAATAGTCTGGTGGCGTATCTGAGAGAACCGATGACTTATGACGGTACTGAGGAGACTTTTTGGTGCCGCCAAGTGCCGGAAAGCTGGATGCCACAGGCTGAGATTGAAAATTTAGCGGCTTTTGTGATCCGGGCTGCTCAGAAAGCTCCGGGCTGGGGCGTGGAGAATTTTGAGAGTTGAACTGCTACTGCCAAAAAGTGGTAAATTACTCGAAAGAAGGCGATACGACTGCGCGATCGCGCCTGTTTTAACTAATTTGGCGTAAGTCCCACGCTGTAATTGTACTCAATTGGGCGTCGGGATATAAGCAAAGCAACGTCTATGAAAAAGAGCGACAATTTACTGTTTCTCTAGCAAAAAAATGTGTAAGATATAAGTGGTTGCGACCCACCCACTCGACTGCAAACAACAGGCTACAGTAGCAGTAATATGCTTGGCCAAGGACAACTGCGAGAGAAAGGGGGAAAGAACAGACCGCTGGTTGGTAAGGCACGTCCCACCATAAAATACAATCCAAGTTTGTTGTACGAAAATAGTTTTTGCCTTGGGAAACAGGGCTTCTGCGTGGGTTCCCTACGAAGGGATAAAGGGTGTAAAAGCCCAGAAATGCTGTGTAAGACTCGGATCGTCTTCAGTGACGAATCTCTGTAATGAGATACCCAACAGAGCAACGGCAAACGAGACACGAAGCCTACACTGTAAAAAAGGTCAGTGCTAGGTATTTCACCAGGTAAAATATCTAAAGAATCACCCCTTGCGTGTCCATTAGAGGAGAACTGCGTTGAAAAGACTCTTATCGATCGCCCTATTAGCGTTCGCAATTTTTACCGTCGGCTTTGGTCGCCCTGCTTTGGCAGGTGATGCGGTTAAAGGAGCTAAAATCTTTAGCTCGAACTGTGCTGCTTGTCACATCGGTGGCGGCAACGTGGTTATGGCCATGAAAACCTTGAAAAAGACTGCTCTTGAGAAGTACGGTATGAATTCTCTCGAAGCTATTACCACTCAGGTAACTAAGGGCAAAAATGCTATGCCTGCTTTCGCCGGCCGCTTGAAGCCCGAACAAATCGAGGATGTAGCAACCTACGTGCTCGAGCAATCTGAGAAAGACTGGAAAGGCTAAACTGCCTCTTTGAAGTCGGGCAGCCTGGGCGGGTTTGATTTAATTTAAAACTTGTCCTCCCGATCGCACCCTCTCTCACCCTTTGGCGAATAAACATCGGTTTGCAGCGATCTTAACCTATTTGGGAAAGCGCGCCAGAAATCCGATTTTTATTAGCTCAAGGGCGAGGGAGGGTAATTCGATTTTAGATTTTAGATTGAAGATTGAAGATTGAAGATTGAAGATTGGAGATTGGAGATTGGAGATTGAAGATTGAAGATTGAAGATTGGAGATTGAAGATTGAAGATTGAAGATTGGAGATTGAAGATTGGAGATTGAAGATTGGAGATTGAAGATTCCTAAATGCTGATTTTGTAGAAATGGTCAAGCACTTTATATTAAGATTTATTGTGGCTGCGCTTCCTAAATTAAAAGTGTGTGCTAGGATATAACCCCTTATTAGCAAAGCTTTGAAATCAAAATTAAAATCAATCAGGAAAGTGGAGTCTACACCTGCCATGAACGTAAAAACATCAGCAAAAGTTAAAACTCCAGTTAAAACACTCGGAGACGCTGCATCTGGGGCGATTGAGAAATATTTCCGCAAAAGTGTAGCGCACGAGGCTGAAGTTATCAAAGACAAAGACGCGGAAGAACTTCATCAAATGCGCGTGGGATTGAGACGTTTGCGATCGGCTGTGACTGGTTTTGCTCCGGTTATAGATTGGCCAAAAGAGGCTTCTGAACGTAAAATTGGTAAGGTGGGGCGGATTCTGGGAACGCTCAGGGATTTGGATGTGATGCTCGAAAGTCTCCAAAACCGCTATTACCCGAATTTGCCGGCCCAGGAACAGGAAGTTTTGGATAAGGCTTTGTCGAATTTGCTCAAACAGCGCCACCGGGCTTTGAAAGGGGTGAGGGAGATTTTAGAGCACAAAAGCTACGAATCGCTGAAGCAGTCGATCGAGGATTGGCTGGAAAAACCGAAGTTTCGGGCGATCGAACATTTGCCAATTGCTGAGGTTTTGCCCGATTTACTGTTACCTCAAGTCAGCGAGTTTTTCCTACATCCGGCTTGGTTGCTGGGTACAAAATATGAAGATGGCAAAGTTAAAGTTGCTGATGATTTAAATGCTGAGGCTGTCGAAGAGAAGTTAGCAGCGGAGGGAACTATTCTGCACGATTTGCGGAAGCAAGCTAAGCGGGTTCGCTATTTGATGAATCTGTTTGGGAATTTTTACAGCGAGACTTACGAAGTTTATGTCGAAGATGTGAAAGCTATTCAGGAATGTTTGGGCGATATTCAAGACAGTGAAGTTTTAGGCGAGTTTTTGACAGATTTTGTCGATCGCGATCTGAAAAAAGAGTTGCCGAAGTTGGCTGGTTTGTTGGCCGAAAATCGCTACGCAGCTTGGCAAAAATGGCAGGTTTTGCAGCGCAGGTATTTGAGTTCGGAAATTCGGCAAGGTTTCCGATCTGCTTTAATTCATCCTGTGGTTGAAGATGCGACTAAGGGAAAGTTGCCCCAGGAAAGTTAGGTTTTTCGCGAGGAGAGAATGCGATAGACTGGCGGGAGGGACTCAAAGAGGGATATTTGTAGGGACATGGCATTGCAGTGTCCTTGATTGTATAACTCAATAAAGGGCGATCGCTCTTGGGGAGAGGTTCAAGAAAAAACCTTAACAATTATTCTTTCCAGTAACGAGTTAAAATCCGAATTACTTCACCAGTGTCAAGTAAAAGAAAGGGCGATCGCGTTTTTTACCATAGAAAATCACGACTGTAACCACTTCATAAACTTATTCGTCGCAGTACCAATCGACTCTCCCACCTGTTTCTTCAAACGCCACCGCTGAAATGCTTGTTCGTAATCTTCCCCTTCAGTTTGATAAACATTCCAAGCATTCAGCGACAATCCCAATCCCCAGGTTAGTAAAATGAAAAGTGACCAAGAAAGCTCGTGCGAACCTGCTAGATTAAACAAAACTAAAAAAGTATTGATAATACCGTACTTGGTCACATTTTTCTGCAAGTTGCGACGACGGTAAGAGTTAAAAACCAGCTTTTCTTGAACTTCTCCTCTAGTTGCTAACCATTGCTGTTCCGCAGCTACAATATCCTGTTCGGAAATGCCCAATTCCGCTGCAATCTCGAAAAGCTGCACTCTCGATAATTCCCCTTCATCCTGTCGCCGCGCGATCGCAAGCTGTAAAATACCCTGAGCATCCTCTGAACCGTAAACTTGACTTATTTGACTTTCATTTGTCGGCATAACAAGTTTCCTATAATTCCTGACATCCTTTTTATGATAGATATAGACGGCGTTAAACGACAGGTAGTGACATTGGCGGATTTCAACACCCGGACATTTGAGTAAGACTCCTGACTATGGGAGGGGAAATCGAAGAACCGATATATTACCTCAAATTGCAACTAATTAATTTCCCGAACTTTGACTAAGTTGGCTATCTCGTTTCAACATAAATTGATAAAATATCCCAAACAAAATCACTGCAATCATTCCCACGACTAAAGAACCTTCACCCTCATGCCAATATTTAAACAAATCTAGGCGATTAGATGCAACTAACAATGCCATTCCCGCCACTCGAAAAACATTAATAATAAAACCAAAAAGGACAGCGACACCTATTACCAAAGCCTTATTTTGTTTAGTAGGAAACATCACCAAACAAACTACAGCTAAACCTAATAAGTAATTCATTGCCTCTATACCCGAACAACCCCCATTTACCAACACCCTTCCTGTCGGTAAAGCAACATAATTACCCTCACGTGTTGCATTAAAACCGACATACCACAAAGAATAATAAGCAAATTTAGCAGTAAGCGAGGTAACAAAATCCACTAAAGGTAACGTAATGACACTGGGGGTGCCATGAAAAAATAGTATTACCAATTCACGCCAATATAGTTTTAAGTTCTGAAAGCCTACCGCAATTAAGCTCAAACCTAAACCAGACAAAAAAGGTGCCAGTCTTAAAAAAGGATCGAATTTACTGGAAACCAGAGCACTTTTAAATAAAATAAAAGCTATTAATATTGTCCCAGCGACAATCGATAATACGTCATTTTTTCCCTCACTCTGTTTGAGAATATCCTGCTTGTCCCACAGTAGGGAACCCACAGCGGACCAAAAAACTATACTCATCCAAAAATGAGCAACATCGTCCATTTTCCACAGGAGTGTCATATTCAGAGTTACTAAAGCTGTGGCGATAATGATGAGCCAAAAAAGTTTTCTCTTGAACATTTTAGATATTAGTTATTAGTTGATTGATTAGAGCCATACTGCGGACTGTTTTTGATTGTCAACCGTAGAATAAGGGTGGCAAGGCGATTTGGCCATCAAAGTACCCACGGAAAATCGAGGGTTTCAGACTACGAACTAAAAACAGTCCAGACTAATTTTTAGATCATATCATAAAAATAGTACGGGATTTAGACAACTTAGTAGCTTGAATCCCTCCTACGGAAAGGACTTGGGGGATTTTAAGGGCTGTAAATCTTTGAGATGAGGTTAGTAGACACTCTGGAATTTGATGAATGATGAGACTTAGAGGCAACGCATAGCTCAGGATTAGGACACCTGGTGAAAAGACTGGTACTCGAAATGATTGGTTGGATGCCTAGCGCTTGCTTACTTAGCCCCTGTAAGCAAAGACTAAAAAGGGAGTTAATCAACAAAAATTAAAAATAAGTAGCCTGAATGAGGTTTGGATTTCTTGAGAGTAGGCGCAATTGGCTCCGTGCATGGTGTGACACTGAGGTTCGAGTAAATACGGCTGAGCGAGTTAGAGTTCGAGCCATGCTCAATGGTGATTATTTGCTTTTCAAGAATCGAGGGTGTCTTTATAGCAATCCTAAATCATTTGTGAATTTCTTCCTCAGAGCGGCTTCGGGGCAGGGCTGTTTCATTTTCTTGTAGGGGCCAACCCTCGTGAAGAGCCCCGATGCCTGAAATGCCCATGAAATCATCTGTGGGTGGGGGCGGGCACTCTTGGCACCGCCCCTACAAAACCCTGGTTTTCCGTAGGGGCAATCCGACCCCTACTCCCCGTGGTTGCCCCGAAACAGCCCTGGGGTTTGGGGAGGGTTTGGGTGGGGTAAAAAATTTACGACTCCTGCAAGGATTGCTATATATCGGAAATGCTTCAGAAACAGCCTTACGGTAGTTCTTAAATGCGCTGTCTAGGGGCGATTTGACGGCAGCCTCTCAATGAAAGCAGCCAACCTAGCAATTTGAGGCAGCAGCCAGGAGGAAAGAGGAAGAAGGAAGGAGCCAGAAGAAGTGTTTTTACAAATATAAGATGCTCTGATTTCGGCTTCAAAGTCTGGGGTTGTCACGGTGGCGCGCTATCAGATACTAAGAAACCTGGTTTCACCAAGAAACCAGGTTTTTAGCCCGAACATAAAATAATCAGTTTGGCATCAAGCCAGAATCGAAAACCAGTTCAAACGATCGCCTATTCACCTTTTTGAGCTTGAGCGCGTTGCTTTTTGAACATAGCACCAAAGCCAACAGCGGCTCCAGCAGCAAGCATTGTTAAAGGTTCAGGAGTAGCTTCAGTGTTGCTAGTGCTGCTGATGTAAGAATCGCTTGCACCACCTGGTAAGGCTTGAACGTGCAAACCTAATTTTAAGGAACCGTTAGTCAACGCGGAAACTACGTTAGCATAATTTCCAGTAAAGCTCAATCCCAACATTTCGCCACCTTGGATACCCCATCTATTACCAGCACCAGTGTTACGTGAGAAGGCATAGTCTGTGGTGAAGCCATTACCACCTTGAGGCAACTGATCGTTACTAGCACCCCCAGTAAAAGCTACGTTACTATTGTTATAAATGTTAGCCACACCCGACAGAAAGTTATTATCATCAAAGAAAACTTTACTGATAAACATCTCAGAGGCTGCGGCATTTCCAGAGTTGAAGATATTAAAAAGAACTGATGAACCCTGGTCAATTACGTCAAATGAAAAGCTATTTGCATAGGCATCTCCTGGCGTATCCCCACCCACGATATTAGCAAAGCTGAAGGCAGAGGCAGGTGCCAAGCCGATGGCGGAAGCCGGTGCTGCAGAGACTGCACTAACAGCGGCGATACCGGCAACAGCTAAAATAGATTTGACTAAGTTTAATTGGGATTTCATGGTTAACACCTTTATTTTTAAGTTGACTGCAAGTAGGTTTTTTCCCTTCACATATTCAATCTAAAGCAAAGCACAAGTTAATGCAAGTAGTTTTGATAAAGATTCGATGAAGATTGAGAATAAGCTGATTTGATTTAGGCAAAATGCCTAAATTGATGGCTTCTAGCTCGCTATTTCCTATGGCGTGCATCAAATAATAGGGGTGCTGCTACCCGGATTTGAGTCCTGAATGTTCTGTCTTTCAAAAAGCTATAACTCAGATTCCTAAACTGGGGTGTAACACAGCATAATTACTGATAAAACTATTTTCAAGCTGTAAATTATGCCCTTAAAAAGTTTTTTATCCGTGAATGTACGGTAGAGAAGTTTAAGTGAGAGCTTGATTGGTGGGTAAAAATAGGTAAAAAGCGATGGTGACAGTGGAAGCTGCGGAATGTGGGCTATAACTCAGGACAAAATCTTGGATCATATTCGGTGCGTCGATTCTCGCTTTCGGATTCAGCAACCAGCGCCTTTTAGACTTATATGTTGCACCATTACCAAGAACCGGCTCTGGGGCCCGTTCCACAAAGAATGAGTTTTCTTGTGGGGAGTGGGGGTTGGGCAGGAGATTCCGCCCAAAACAGGCTTATCGATCATGGTGCAACATCTCAATTTAGAGACCAATGGTTTCGGTGCTCGTTATTATCTGTGACGCCGGAACTTTGGCCGACTAAAGGGACGACTCGACTTTCAGGGACATAGTTTTCGGAACGCCTCTACCGTCAGGGCTGTTTCGGGGCAACCACGGGGAGTAGGGGTCGGATTGCCCCTAGGGAAAACCAGCTTTTTGTACGGGTTGTGCCAAGAATGCCTACCCCACCCATCCAGGATTTGTTAGGCATTTGGTGGGATTGGGGCAGCCACGGGATTGGGGCAACCACAGGATTGGGGCAGCCACGGGATTGGGGCAGTCACGGGATTGGGGCAACCACGGGGGGATTGCCCCTACAAGAGAATGAAACGGCCCTGCCCCCTACCGTCTCACTCTTTTAAGATACAAGGGGCGGGTTTTTGAGGTTGTCAATTATTGGCAGGTATGGTTTGTGAACCCGCCCCTACGGTATTAGGGGTAATCGATCGGACATAATATGACAAGCTTAGCCAGCAAAAGCGAAAACACGCCGAAAATTCGATCGACTGGTGGGCCTGGTGCGACGAAGCCTGAGAGAGGGCCCGGAGGGAAAATAAACCGATTTTTTTTCAATTCGCTACTCTAGCTGCCGCTGGTGTAGGGTGAGGGAAGGGGAAACATTTTGCGATCGGGCGATCGTCCAATACATGAATTCGCACTTTATACCGATAAAAAGCGCTTTTCACTGTCTCACCTGTTTCTTGAACCGCCGCCCAAACGCTTGTTCGTAGTCTTCTCCTTCAGTTCGATCGACATTCTCAGCATTCAGCGACAATCCCAAGCCCACCGCGGATTTCAACACCCTTTTAGGAACAGGCAAGATGCCTGTTCCACAAAAGAGTCTACTTATTGTGGAACAGGCATCTTGCCTGTTCCCGATAGAGGTACAAAATACCAATAACTAACCCAAAGTATACATCCAGCCATCTCTCGCGCAAATCCTCACAATTCCGTCCCAAACTACAGGTGTCGCCTCAAATGACAAACCCGGCTTAAATCTCCCCGATTCTATTACTTTCAAACGGTAAAACTCCCCTTTGGCATTTTTCAAAGCATTTTGATCCCCCGACTTCGCTCGTTCCCAATTCAAATTGAACAAATAAACACCGTTGTATCCCGCACTGATCAGTTTATTGCCATCGGTAAAAATCGGAGTCGAAATTGAAGAACCAATCGCTTTTTTAAATACTATTACCGGAGTATCGTAAGACTGGTTTCGCCAAGGCACAAAAATTTTTTTACCTGTCATCATATCTTGGGAACCGATGTACAAATTGCCGTCGATCGCATTTGTGGCAAACAGCGCCGGAAACTCCCCTGAATTGTACTCGTCATTCAACGCCACCGAGCCAATTATCCCGCCTTCCCAGCTAGAAAGTCGGCGATTCCCAGTAGGCAAAAACCATTCGACGCTGGCATTCGGTTCCTTGTTTGGATTCAGCTTCAGCACTCCGCCGTTGCCCTGAATGTATTGTTTTTCAATGGCACAAAACAGTTTCCCTGATTTAGAAATTACAGCACTTCCGTCCAAATCTGAACCAGTATAGAAATCCCAAACTATCTTTTTCGTTTCAATGCTAATACCGTAAATATGACCGGAACCAGCAGCTATAAATATTCTATCTTTGAGCCTCGATGGCGATGATTCGGCTACCAAGTTGCCGCGGTGCTTGCTGATATCTGCTGCTGCATAAAGCTGTACTTCCGACAAGATATTTGGCTGCTTGATGCCTTGTTTGATTTTTGCATTGCTTGTGGAACTATCGAGAAAATAGCCGATCGCATTTTCCCCCGCATTGAACAAAACGCCACCGCCGATGTCCAAAGCGCTGCTGTCATTATCCCGGCTGTAGCTGGGCGTTCTCCTGATGTCCAATTTCCAAAGTTCCTTGCCAGTTCTAAAAGATATTGCCCTAAAACTCGGCACTACTTTTTGGCCACCACCGCCACTGCGGCTGCCTTGCAAAATTACAATTCTGTTTTCAGCGCTAGCTTTTTCATCGATATAAATCGTTGATGAACCTTTGATTATATCATCAAATTTATAGCGCCAAACTTCTTTATTGGTAGCAATATCTATTTTTCGCAAATTGTGGTCATAAGCACCTATAATTAAATAAGTTTTTCCCCCGTCTCTGGTAATTGTCGGCTGTCCTGTCCAACCGGCACCGCTCCAAACTACAGACCGCCTTCCCAGAAAAGTCCGGCCGCTGCCGAGTGGAAATTTGTCGATTAACTTCAAGCTTTTCGGAACACCTCTGCCGTAGAACCGACGCTTGTCGTTACCTAAAAAGGTCGGGACTAATAATTCTATTTCTGGGTCTGCTTGAGCCAGCAAATTGTTAAGATTAGTTTCTAATAAAGCTGGCTCCGAGGATTCAGTTTGGCTCAGTTTGAGAACAGCAGGAGGAACAGCAGCGCTCAGCAAAAATTGTCCTAGCTGTTGATTGAAGGTTCTCCGAGATGATAAGCTCATATTAGATCGAGATAATCAGTCTTAATATTAAAACATAATTATCAGCCACAACTCAACTAAAACATCTCGCGCTAAACTGCTAGAGGACTGACAAGCTTACCCAGCACGAGTAAAAGTATATTTGATTATGGTCAACCGTCTTGCTCAATCCCAAAGCCTTTACCTGCGGAAACACGCCGAAAATCCGATCGACTGGTGGCCCTGGTGCGACGAAGCTTTGGAAGCGGCCCGAAGCGAAAATAAACCGATTTTTCTGTCAATTGGCTACTCTAGCTGCCACTGGTGCACGGTGATGGAAGGGGAAGCATTTTCCGATCGCGCGATCGCCCAATACATGAATTCGCATTTTCTACCGATAAAAGTCGATCGTGAAGAACGCCCGGATATCGACAGCATTTATATGCAAACCTTGCAAATGATGACCGGTCAAGGCGGTTGGCCGCTCAACGTTTTTCTCACTCCAGACGAGCGAGTTCCCTTCTACGGAGGCACTTATTTCCCCGTAGAACCGCGCTACGGACGGCCGGGATTTTTAGAAGTTTTGCAAGCAATTCGCCGCTTTTACGACACAGAAAAAGGCAAAGTAGAAGCCTTCAAAGCAGAGATTTTAGGCAACCTCCAACAGTCGGCTGCGCTGTCAGGAGTGACCGCCGAATTAAATCGCGAACTCTTCCAAAAAGGCTTAGAACTCAACACCGGAATTGTCGCGGGCAGCAACCCCGGCCCCAGTTTTCCGATGATACCTTATGCTGAGCTAGCACTGCGGGGAACGCGATTTAATTTTGAATCAAAATACGACAGCAAACAAGTCTGCACTCAGCGCGGATTAGACTTAGCATTGGGCGGCATTTACGACCACGTAGGAGGCGGATTTCACCGCTATACGGTTGATGCGACTTGGACTGTGCCACACTTTGAAAAAATGCTCTACGACAACGGTCAAATTGTTGAGTATTTAGCAAATTTGTGGAGCGCGGGAATACAAGAACCCGCTTTTGAAACTGCGATCGCGGGGACAGTAGAATGGTTGAAGCGAGAAATGATTGCGCCGACAGGTTATTTTTATGCTGCACAGGATGCGGACAGCTTTACCCCCCCAACCCCCCCTTACCAAGGGGGGGCAAAAAATTCAACCCCCCCTTACCAAGGGGGGGCAACGGGGGGGTCAGAACCGGAAGAAGGAGCATTTTATGTCTGGACTTATGCCGAACTGGAACAACTATTAACTGCTGAGGAATTGGCGGAAATTAAAGCACAGTTTACTGTTAGTCGCAACGGCAATTTTGAAGGCAAGAATGTATTGCAGCGCCGCCATCCGGGAAAACTAAGCCACACGGTAGAAACGGCTTTGGCTAAACTCTTTCAAGTGCGCTACGGCGGCAATCGCGATACTGTAAAAACCTTTCCGCCAGCCCGCAACAATCAAGAAGCTAAAAACGACAGTTGGCCGGGTAGAATTCCCGCAGTTACTGACACGAAAATGATTGCTGCTTGGAATAGCTTAATGATTTCGGGTTTAGCCCGTGCTGCGGCTGTTTTTGGAAATTTGGAATATCTGGAATTAGCTGTGAAAGCGGCTAATTTTATTTTAGACAATCAGTGGACGGATGGGCGGTTTCAGCGGTTGAATTATGACGGCCACTCGGCTGTAACCGCGCAGTCGGAAGATTATGCTTTGTTTGTGAAAGCTTTGTTGGATTTGCATCAAGCGAGTTTGACTTTAGGCAACGGGGAAGAGGCAAAACAGTTGCCGAATTCTCAGTTTTGGTTGGAGAAAGCTGTGCAGGTGCAAGAAGAGTTTGATGAGTTTTTGTGGAGCGTGGAATTGGGAGGATATTACAATACTGCTAAGGATGCTAGCGGAGATTTGTTGGTGCGGGAACGCAGCTATATAGACAATGCAACTCCGGCGGCGAATGGAATTGCGATCGCCTCTTTGGTTCGCCTCGCGCTGTTGGGCCCTAATTTAGAATATCTCGATCGCGCGCAGCAAGGTTTGCAAGCTTTCAGCAGTATTGTACAAGATGCTCCGCAAGCTTGTCCGAGTCTACTTTCGGCGATCGACTGGTATCAGCATTCTACCCTGATTCGCACGTCACCTGACCAGATTTCGGGGTTGATTTCGCAATATTATCCGACTGCTGTCTGTCAGATTGAAGCTGATTTGCCTGAAGGTATTATCGGGTTAGTTTGCGAGTGTTTGACTTGCAAGGAACCTGCTAAAAGTCAAGAGCGGCTGTTGGAGGAAATTTTGCAAAGTCAAACGCGAGTTTAGTACCAATACGGTCTATATTATTGAACCGCGAAGACGCCCAGAAAGAAGGAGGAAGCAGAAGGAAGAAGTAGATTATCTTCTACCGGGAAGGAATCGCATCTTCAGTCTGCCCCTCAATCTTCCAAAGAATCTCAGTGGCTTCAGCCCGCTTGAGTGTCAACAAATGCAGATACTTTCCGGCGGCACTGCCACTCGAACGCTGTCGCCGACTTGGTGTCGCTGCAAGTCATCTCTGTGCAAGTTTTGTCGGCGAAGGGCGATCGAACTTTTATCAGTCAACCGCACCGTATAGCGCGTATCAGTGCCAATATAAATAGCCTCTTCTACTATTGCGGGCCAGCTATTTTCAGCATCATAATTAGCCGGATAAATAGCAGCTTTTTCTGGCCGCAACACCAGGGTAACAACTTTCCCAGGGGGGATATCTTCGGTTGTTGCAACTAACACGGGCAACTCCTGGTCAACCAACACGATTATTTTACCGTTTTGCTTTTCTACTACTCGACCACTTAAAAAATTGCTGTCGCCAATAAAATCAGCAACAAACCGCGTTTTAGGATATTCATAAATATCAACTGGCGTGCCGACTTGTTGCAGTTTTCCTCCATCCATCACTGCAATTCTGTCCGACATCGTTAGTGCTTCTTCCTGATCGTGAGTCACATAAATAAACGTAATTCCTAATTTACGCTGCATTTTTTTTAATTCTAATTGCATCTCTTTACGCAATTTTAAATCCAGCGCTCCTAAAGGTTCATCCAACAGCAAAACAGACGGCTGTTTGACTAATGCTCTTGCTAGTGCTACTCGCTGCTGCTGTCCTCCTGACAGTTGGCGGGGATAGCGTTTTCCTACCTCGGTTAACTGTACTAATGCTAAGGCTTCAGCAACGCGATCGCGAATTGTTTTCTGAGGCAAATTCTCCATTTCTAACCCAAAAGCGGCATTTTGTGCTACTGTCATGTGCGGAAATAAAGCATAATTTTGAAATACCGTATTTACTGGGCGGTGAAACGGTGGGCGATTTTGCATCGGTTGGCCGTGAATGTAAATTTCGCCCGCTGTGGGAATTTCAAAACCCGCTATCATTCGCAAAGTTGTAGTTTTGCCGCAGCCGGAAGGGCCGAGTAAAGAAAAGAATTCTCGATCGTAAATTTGCAGGTTGATGTTATCTACAGCCAGGAAATCTTGACTGCGGACACTTTTAAATACTTTGGAAACTTCTAAAACCTCGACAGAGTGCATTGTGTTAGTATGTGTGAGTAATAAAAATCTGAGATCGAGTCCTGATATCTTGCACCATTCTCAATTAATTGTTTAGGAACGGGCAAGATGCCCGTTCCACAATAAAATTAAGTTTTGTGGAACGGGCATCTTGCCCGTTCTTGACGATGGTGCAACTCCAATGCAAACTTAAAATTTAAGTAAACCCGCCCCGGCACAAACCTGTGTTATATCTACTTTCCGGCCCCGGCTTTAACTTCCGTCCAAGCTCGATCGTACAATGCAGTTGCTTTCCCGACATCCTGTAATAATTTCATTTTGGCAAACACCTCAGCCGACGGGTAAATTTGAGGATTTTTAAAATCTTTCGGGTCGATTAAACCTTGATCAATTGCTGCTTTGTTGGGCGATCCGAAGTGGGTAAAATTGGAAATTTGGGCGCCGACTTCTGGGTGCAAAATAAAGTTAATAAATTTTTCCGCTAACTCTTTCTGGGGCGCACCTTTGGGAATTGCCATGTTGTCAGAAAAAATGATTGTTCCTTCTTTGGGAATAGCGTAACGGATATTAGGATTCTCTGTCATCACTTGGAAAATATCGCCACTCCATTCCATTGTCAAATTTACTTCTCCTTGATCTAGCATATTTTGCCCGGTGTCGGGGACAAAAGCTGCAATGATATTTTTACTTTTAATCAGCAAATCGCGGGCTTTGTTAATTTCTTCGGGATTGGTGGTATTTGGATCAAATCCTAAATACATTAAAACTCCTGCAAATGTGTATCGGGCATCGTCTTGCCACGCGACTTTTCCGGTATATTTTGGGTCGAACATCGCCGCCCAACTGTTAATTTCTCCCTGGATTATTTTCGCGTTGTAGCCAATTCCCATCGTTCCCCACTGGTAGGGCAAGGAATATTTATTACCAGGGTCAAAAGCTTGATTGATAAACTTAGGTTCTAGGTTCTTTTGGTTGGGAATATTGTTTAAATTCAGCGGCTCAATTAGATTTTCTGCGATCATGATTTTCACCATGTAATCGGCGGGAAATATTAAGTCGTAACCGGGGTTTCCCTGTTTGAGTTTGGCATAGAGTGCGTCGCTGTTCTCGAAAGTGTCGTATTGAATTTTAACATTGTTCTCTTTCTCGAATTGGGCGATCGCTTCTGGGGCTATATAACTGGCATAATTGTAAATGCTGAGCACTTGTTGGTTGCCACCTGTGGGGCTACAGCCGAAAGCCACCGTTGCGCTCATCACAAACAAAAGTAGGAAAGTCAGCAGGCGTTTCATAGGTTGTGTTAGTTGCAGACGACAATAATTATGACACAGAAAGCAATTTTTTTAACTTTTCTGAACTTTTAACGATGATACAACCAGCAACAAGGAAGCCAACAACATCAAAGTTGAAATGGCATTAATCGCTGGCGTAACTGCAAATTTTATCATGCCATAAACAAATAATGGCAGCGTCATCGAACCGACACCTGTGGTAAAAAATGTCACGACAAAATCGTCCAGGGACAGAGTAAAAGCCAGCAGTGCAGCGCTGAAAATTGCGGGCCAAATCAGAGGGAGAGTGATGCGCCAAAACGCCCGCCATTCGTTAGCGCCTAAGTCAAAAGCTGCTTGTTCTAATTGAGGATCTAGTTCCGCCAAACGCGCCCTGACAGTAATAGTCACAAAGGAAATATTAAAGACAATGTGACCGATAATTACGGTAGGTAAGCCGAGATTGAGGCGAATTCCCGTGAGATTTTCTACGATCCGAAATACTAGGGTAAAGAAAACTAGCAGCGAAATGCCGATCGTAATTTCGGGCATAATAATAGGCAAAAACAGTAAAGCTTCTACTGCTTTGCGCCCTGGGAAATGAAAGCGTTCCAGTGCTAGCGCGAGCATTGTACCAAAAATTGTCGCTAACACAGTCGAAATAGCTGCAATTAGCAAGCTGTTGTTGAGTGCAGTCAAGATTCCGGCGCTGCTACTCGTAGCAATCGTCGCGCCTGCATTGCTAAACAAACTGCGGTACCAGTCAAGGGTAAAGCCACGCCAAACGGCATTGAATCTAGAGGCGTTAAAGGAGTAAATAATTAAGATGAGAATTGGCAAGTAAAGAAAGGCAAATGCTAGTGCAGCTTGTACCCAAAGCCACTTTTTGCCGATCGCCCGCACGAGTAAATCTAGTTTTGTTTTAGTCATTAGTCATTAGTCATTAGTCATTAGCGCATCTTACCCTAAATTTAGATCTGTCAAGGTGATAAGATCGAATTAGACCTTACTCGAGGGAAGACCCATGAGCAGTCAAGAAAAAGCGGCTGGTTGGCTCCATAGCTTGGATCGCCTTGTCAGAGTTCGCAACGAGATAGCAGCTTTGTTGGAGGATCTCGCCCAAAATCTCACCCTAGCTGAATCACAAGCAGAAAATACATCGGGAAAACTAGGACTCTCTAAAGAGATTGAACGTCTCATCCAGCAAAGTGAAAATTTGCGCCAAGGAGTCTTTCGGTTTTTAGTATTAGGGGATATGAAGCGGGGAAAAAGTACATTTCTCAATGCTTTGCTAGGGCAGAATTTACTGCCCAGTGATGTCACTCCCTGTACTGCTTTGTTAACAGTGCTGAAATACGGTACAGCAGAGAAAGCGACGATTTACTATAACGATAGCAAACAACCAGAGGAAATAGATTTTCAGCAGTTTAAGCAGCGCTATACAATTGATCCAGAAGAAGCAAAAATTCTAGAGCGGGGCAAAGAGCTAGCTTTTCCAGATATCAGTCATGCGGTGGTAGAACATCCGCTACCGCTGCTAGCCAAAGGTATCGAATTTGTGGACAGCCCGGGACTGAATGATACGGAAGCGCGAAACCAGCTTACTCTCGACTATATCTACAACTGTCACGCCATACTTTTTGTGTTGAGTGCGTCTCAACCTTGCACATTGGAGGAACGTCGCTATCTCCAGAATTACCTGAAAGACCGAGGTTTAACTATCTTCTTCATAGTCAATTCTTGGGATAGAATTCGAGAGGGACTTGTCGATCCAGAAGACACTGAGGCACTGCAAGTAGCCGAGGACAAACTGCGTCGAGTTTTCCAGACTAATCTGAGTGAATATTGTCAGGATCGGGGCCGGGATATTTATCAGGATCGAGTTTTTGAGATTTCTGCTCTCAATGCCTTGCGTAGTCGTTTGAAAAACTCAGAAGCTACTTTAGAAGGCACTGGCTTTGTCGAGTTTCTGGCGGCTCTCAATCATTTTCTGACTGGGGAACGAGCTGCTGCTGAACGGGAACAAGCAAGAGCGATCGCCCTTCAAGCTTGCAATCGCTTTCAAGCAGCAATCTCCCGCCGCATTCCTTTGTTAGATGAAACTGTCGATCAATTGAAACAGAAAATTGATTCGATTCAGTCGGACTTCGCAATTTTGTCTGAAATTGGTAATAAATTCCAGCAAGAAATTAGAACTGTTCGCGAGCGAACTTCCCAAGAAATAGGCGATTCTTTCCGTACCTATATCCTGGATTTAGAGAACACCTTTGAAAAGGATTTTTTAAGCACTCAGCCCGATTTAGATTTCATGCAATTTCTCGACAAAAACAACCGGGCAATGTTCTATACCTCATTCAAACGTGCTTTCGAGCGATATATGAACGATCGCCTCGCTGCTTGGGAATTCATTGCCAAACAGAAGATAGCCTCTGCTTTCTCTGAACTCGAGGAAAAAGCAGCCGATTCTCGAATTGAATATGAACGAGTAGTAGAGGCTATGAATAAGAAGCTGTTAGGCTATCGATTCTACGCCGTCGGGCATAGCTACAAGCATGAAGAAAACTCGACTTGGGCTGAGGTGGCAATAGATATGTTTTCCTCGATTCCCGACAACCTCAACAGAGGTATCCATTCTTTCAATATGTTTTGGCAGAGTGTCTTGGCTTGTGTCATGGTGACGCTGGTGCTAAATATTATCGGTGTAGTTTTTGCCTCTTTAACTCTTTCTGTTTTGGGTGGAATTCTGGTAGTTACAGGTGTTGTAGCATTGCAAGCGGAGTATGTTCGCCAACAGTTCATTTCTGCGACTAAGACAGAGTTTGTCAAATATCTGCCACAAATTGCTGAAGAACAGTCGCAATATATTTATGAAGCAGTCAGGAAATGTTTTGAGACTTACGAAGAACAGGTGTGCGATCGCGTGAATGCTGATATCAATTCTCGCAAAGCCGAGTTAGATAGTTTGCTCGCTCAAAAACAATCGCGAGAAATTGACATCCAAGCTGAAACTAAACGTCTGAAAGACTTGGAAGCCGATATTTTGTCTCAATTGCAGCAAATTGAGTTGGTAGGTGGATTTCTTTAGCTAAAATCCAAGTAAGCTGAAGTGCATTTAAATTGTAGAGTCAAATTTAAGAAAAGTCTTGTGGGGAGTAGGGGTTGGGCGTCTCGCCCGCCCAAAAAATACAATTTAGATGCCCAACAGCTTAAGATGCCCATTTCGCACCTTACTATTGAGTTTCGTCAGACACGCGGAAGTAAATTAACACCGGAATCAATATGATTACCGTCAACAGCATAGAAAGCGCCGATCCAAAAGGCCAGTCGCGGGCTTTCATAAACTGATTTTGAATCAAATTTCCCACCATAACTGTTTTAGATCCGCCCAATATATCCGGTGTGATGAAAGCGCCGACTGCGGGAACAAAAACTAAAATCGATCCTGCAACAATACCGCGAGTTGTTAATGGTAAAAATACGCGCCAGAAAGTGCGAATATCATTTGCCCCTAAATCTTGAGCGGCTTCTACCAATGAAAAATTGAAGCGTTCTATGCTAGAATATAAAGGCAGAACCATGAAAGGTAAATAGCCGTAAATAAGACCGATCGCCACAGCGAAAGGCGTAAAAAGCAAATTTAACGGTTCGCTAATAATTTGCAAGCTTTGCAGGGCTGTGTTAACTACTCCTTCGCTACGCAGGAGTATGATCCAGGCGTAGGTTCTCACTAAAAAGTTAGTCCAAAATGGAATAATTACCAGCAAAAGCAAAGCATTTCGCCAGCGAGGAGAACGGGTGGCGATGAAGAATGCCAGGGGATAGCCAACTAACAAGCAAGCGGCAGTTGTTAGAAAAGCCAGCCAGAGCGATCGCCCAATTACTCCTAAGAAAAGTCCACTGAACAAACGCTGGTAGTTGCTAAGAGTAAATATCCAAGTAACGCCGCCGTAAGTACCGCGCTCTAAGAAACTGTACAACAGTACAATTATCACCGGCAAAATGAAGAAAACCATCAGCCATGCGGTACCGGGAAATAAGAGCAGCAACAGGTTAGTTTGCTGGCGGTTTTTGACACTCATTATTCACTCAAGCCAAATTTAGCACATAATTCAACACATTTTATATCAAATCCGCATTTTATGAATTATGTCATCATTAATAAATTATCAAGAGGTACGCAATGTCAGCAAAATCGTCAACCCCAAAAATAGCCGTCGTCGGTGCAGGATGGGCCGGTTTAGGCGCCACCTATCACCTAGCCCAGCAAGGCTATGATGTCACCCTCCTAGAAGCAGGCCCTTATCCGGGTGGCTTAGTTGCAGGGTGGAAAACTGCCGGCGGGCGTTCCGTAGAAGCAGGCATTCATGGCTTCTGGTATCCCTACAAAAACATCTTTTCCCTAGTCAAGGAATTAGGACTCGCTCCCTTCACGCCTTGGACTCGTTCTTGTCAGTATTCACCTGCAGGATTGGAAGTAGAATCGCCGATTTTTCAGGACGAACCTCGACTTCCCACACCGTTAGGAACCTTTCTTTACACCAGATTTAAAAGGCTGCCATTAGTCGATCGGCTTTCCGCCTTACCCTTACTCTACGCCGTCCTAGATTTCGACAATTCCGACGAAGCTTGGCGCAGGTACGATCGCGTCACAGCCCGCGAACTCTTCAAACAGTTTGGCGTTTCTGCAAGACTGTACCGCGATGCTTTTGAGCCTATGTTATTAGTAGGTTTATTTGCACCAGGAGAACAATGTTCTGCCGCCGCAGCTTTGGGAATGCTTTATTATTTCATATTAGCACACCAACCGGATTTTGATGTAGTTTGGTGTCGCGGAACAGTCGGAGAAAAAATATTTCGCCCGTGGGTGGAGCGCATTGAAAAACTAGGTGCAAAAGTATTGACAAAGCAGCGAGTTACTGATTTAACAGTTGACAGCAACAACCGAGCCACAGGCGTTGTTTGCGGCGAAGAAACCTTCGAGGCAGATGCAGTTATTTTTGCAGTTGGCGTCACGGGAATGCAAAAAATTATCAGCAGTAGCCCAGCTTTGCAAAGCCGCCAAGAGTTTCGGGACGCGATGAATTTGGGTGCAGTGGACGTGTTAGCTGTTCGCCTGTGGTTTGACCGAAAAATTGACATTCCGCTGCCTTCTAATGCCTGTTTTGGATTTAGTTCAACTACAGGTTGGACGTTTTTTGATTTGAATGCTTTGCACGACGAATTTCGCGACGAACCGGGAACAGTTGTCGAAGCTGACTTTTATCACGCAAATCAATTAATTCCCCTAAAAGATGAGGAAATTGTTTCCTTAGTTCAGCGGGATTTAGCGACTTGCATCCCCGCTTTTCGGGAGGCAAAAGTAATAGACAGCAGCGCGATTCGGCTGTCGCGGGCTGTGACGCATTTTGCCCCTGGCAGCTATCAGTATTTGTTGCCTGCGGTAACAAGTTATGATAATGTATTGATGAGCGGCGATTGGGTTGTGACCCGCCACGGTTCTTGGTCGCAGGAAAAGGCTTATGTTACGGGTTTGGAGGCGGCAAATTTGGTAATTTCGCGTTTCGGAATCGGAAACAAAGCGGCAATTATTCCCGTGGAAGCTGACGAACCGCACATTCAAATCGGGAGAAAGATTAATCAGTTGACTCGCACTTTGACTAAAACTTTCATTCCCGATTTTTGGCTACCATAAAAAGAAGGAAATTCGCCAACGCATTTAACAGATATCTTGCACCATTCTCAATTAGCCGTAGGGGCGGGTTCGCCAACAGCCTTAAAGCTTGCAAATAGGTTCTATAAACCCGCCCGACCCCACGAAAAATCCTCTTATTGATATTGCTGCAAGATGTCAGATTTAACTGAGATGTTGCACCATTCTCAATAAGCTTTTTATGAACAGGCAAGATGCCTGTTCCACAAAGAGTGAATTTTCTTGTGGAACAGGCATCTTGCCTGTTCTTGAGAATGGTGCAAGATGTGAGATTTAACAGATGTCAGGAAGAAGGGGGATTCCCGTCTGGTTAGCTAAGAGGCCGATCGCACTAAAATGACTGTACAGTCGCACCCGCGCGCCACAGCTTCCGGGATATTCCCGTGAATCACCTGCTTCAGCAGCCCTTCGCGGCTTGCTCCCAGGACGATCGCATCGCACTGATCGTTCTGAGCCAAATCAATTAAAGCATCAGAAACCGATTTAGCGCAAACCGAAGTCGCTATTATCGAACAGCTAACCCGGCGCTTGATAAACTCCGCCGCTTGCTTTAATTCTCCGCGATCGGGTTCTGCAACAGAAGGCTGGTGAACCTGACACAATTTAATCTCCGGTACAGCACTCGCAGCCACCAAAGCAGGTAGCAGCCGCAAAGCCGCAGCTTGCTTGTAACTGCCGCGAATAGGCACCAACCAGCGGTGCAAACCCATCAGCGTGTGCAGTCCCAATTCTGGCCCTGGAATGTCTGAATTCGGCGGGGAAAGTTCAGTCTCTGGAGTTGCTGATGAATCTGAGGATCTCGCCAATGCGGGATTATCTGCGCCGTCAACTTTTTCGGGATTTAACTCCCATTCTATAGACGTATATTTCCGCCCGCTGAAAGTGGGGGAAAACTCATTTTTCTTGCGTGTTGCTAATAGTTTTTCGCTCCACTTCACCAAAATCACCTCGCAGCCTGCTTGCCGAATTACGGTATCCACAACATCGCCAAAAATGCGTCCTTTTGTGGAAAATTCGCCTTGCCAGCCCATCAAAATTGAATCGATATGTCGCTCCTTTATTGTCTCCAAAATCGCGTTAGGCACGTCGTGAGCTACCCGTATTTGGGTGTGTACCGGCAAGTTCCAATTGCGAATTATTCGCTCGGCTTGTTGTAGCAGGCGGCGGCTTTTGGTTGTCCGCACTGCGCTTTCTGAGGGGGAACTGTTGCGCGGTACTATGATGATTTGCAGGCATTCTAATTCGTAATTGCGATCGCGCGCGATCGCCGCCGCCAGCCTCAGCAAAGCGGGTGCTGTTTGGGGGTTGGAAAGCGGCACTAATAAGCGGCCGTTTCCGACTTGCGGAGCCCTGGTTTGATAGACAACATAGGAAGGTTCTGGATGCGGGCCCTGGGTTGTTTCTCCGCTGAGACGATCGGATTCAACTCGGATAATGTCGCTGCGGGTAATAATTCCCACCAAACGCCGACCTTCTACGACTGGCAAACGGCTGATATTGTAGTTGTTGAGCCTGTACAATACCTCGCTTAAAGTATCCCTTGCTTTGACTGCGATCGGCTGTACAGTCATAAATTCTTTAAGCAGCGAGTTGCCGGACAAATTGCGCTCGCTGGCATTTGCCAAATCGGTTTGACTGACAATTCCGACTAATTTGCCATCTTCAACTACTGGAAATCCTCGGTGGTGCGATCGCGAAAAAGCCTGCATCACTTCATCAAAAGTCAGCAGACTCGAAAGAGTTTCAACTCGGCGCTGCATCACGTCATCTGCGTGCAAGTCGCTCAAAGTATTGCTCGCAGCTTTTGCCTTTGTCAGTTGAATGCCGTTAAACTCCAAAAGGCGAGTGTACAGCGAGCCACTTTCTACCTTTTCCGCGACTAAATAAGCAACTACAGAACAGATCATCAAAGGCAGCACTAATTTGAAATCCGCCGTAATTTCAAACACAATTACTACCGCAGTAATCGGCGCTCTAGTAACCGCGCAAAAAAACGCTCCCATTCCCGCCAAAGCGTAAGTTACTGGCGAACCGATACCCAGGACATCTGCCTGCACAATGCCCACCATGTGACCGAGTGCAGAACCCATAACTAGGGAAGGCGAAAACAATCCTCCCGGAGCCCCAGAAGCAGCGGATATAATTGTTAGAAAAAAGTGTGCTATAAAAGCAATTAAACTCGTTATGCCACTTGCTTCACCCGTCAGCAGAAACTCCCGCAAACCCGTATTGTTGCGAAAAGTTTCTGGGAGAAAAGCTATTACTGAACCGCAAATAATACCAGCTAGAGCCACTCGCACGGGCAAAGCTAATTTGAGCGATCGCCTGTTAAATTGCAAGCTAGCAATAATCCCTTTAGTGAACAAAGCTCCCAGCAATCCCGCTAAAATTCCTAGCACTATGTAGAAGGGAATTTCCTGAGCCTCAAAACTGCTTTGGTACTCGCGAAGGTTCAAATTTAAACTATCACCGCCCAAAAGCTGCGATACAACTGCACCGATAAATGAAGCGATAATAGCAGTCCCTAAAGTCAATCCCGAAACATCGTGCAGGAGTTCTTCAACTACAAACAAAACTCCTGCAATTGGAGCATTGAAACCAGCAGCCAATCCTGCCGCAGCACCGCAAGCAATCAATTGTCGGCGGTAGTCTGGGGAAGTAGGCATCAAGTGACCTATCCAGCCGGCCAAAGATGCTCCTATTTGCACAGTGGGGCCTTGCCTCCCTAAAGTTAAACCGGAACCAACTGCTAAAATAGTCGTCAGAAGTTTGGCGACAGCTACTCGCAAATCTAAGGAAAGATTGACGCCGCCGAGAGCAGCTTTGACGTGAGGAATGCCGCTGCCGGCAGTTTCGGGAGCAAAACGCTCAACCAAGAAACCTGTCAGCAACCCGCCGAATAAACCGACGGCGGGCAGTAATATCCAAGCTGGGATTAATGTCGAGGTAGCAACTCGCCAACTGCCCAGCCATCCGACTCCTGACTTTAGCAAAACCCCCGCGAGTCCTGAAATTAAACCGATCAGACAAGCTTCAAAAATGGCTAGGCGTTTTGGTCGTAAAAAAAGTTGAGATTTGATGACCCTGGAAGGTTCCCTAAATTGTTTAGGGATAGTTATGTACGGCATAAATAGCGTAGATGACCTGAGAATTGTCTGCTCGATCGCACTTTAGCGAAAAATCCTTCGACTTGGCAAAATATAACTAATTTTTAACCGGAGGTTCACGCAGATTAACGCAGATTAATTCTATAGGTTTATATAGCTAACCTAAATCATTTGTGTAATTCTTGTAGGGGCAATCCCCCCGTGGTTGCCCCAAGGTAGGGGTAGGCACGGGGAGTAGGGGTAGCACTACCCCTACATATTGTTACAAATGATTTAGACGCACTATAGAACCCATTTGATATCTTGCGATCGCTCCTAGCAGTCGAATATCTCACAGCAGTCCATTTACCATAACAAGTACGGAAGAACTACTTCCCTGATTTGTTGAGACTCACTTTGCTGAGGATTCTTTCGCCCTTTTGCCCTATTCAATTCCTGTTACACAACACCCCTCAAAAGTCAACCCTCAACCGCTCTCATCGCCAAAGATCCGACTTTTCCGACTTATCCGACTGGAAGATCCGACTTTTCCGACTTCTACAAACAGCCGCCGACAGAGATAATAGAGAGAGATAGCGAAACTCAACCCGCGATCGCTTGGGTTCTATATGCAGTTGGATATTTGTGAACTGTAACAGGAAAATTTTATTTCCTGGGAATTAATTTAGCTATCGCCACAGATATAGGATAAAATCTATCTTATGGGGGATGCGGGGACAAGGCGATCTCATCTAATTGCAAATGCGATCGCCTTCTCCTCAGACCCGATCGCTTTCAGAAGCAGTTAAGAAAATTATCAAGAGAGCCTTGTTATGACTGATACATCCGAATTGCTGAAAGACTTAAAAAAAGAGCCCCTATTTCAAGATCAGTGGTGGCTGCTCAACACCGGACAGAAAGTAAATAATATTGCCGCCGCAGGCACTCCCGGTATTGACCTGAATGTACTGCCTTTGTGGCCGTTCTATACTGGCAAAGGCATCAAAGTAGGTGTCGTCGATGATGGTGTCGATCTTCAGCACGAAGACCTGCCACCAGCCACAGGTTTGAACGCGACAGATAATAATAATCATGGCACCCCTGTAGCTGGCATTATTGCAGCAAAAAGAAATAAAGTCGGCACCGTCGGCGTTGCTTACGGAGTAGCGAGCATCAAGAGTTTCCAGAAGAACACTGATACCGCTAGCCTGCAAAGCCAAGTAGATTTCGACGTTTCCAACAATAGCTGGGGTGGTGACACCCACTTTCAATTGATTGACGGCAATTTCCAAGAGAACCCCGCTCCCGGCAAAGCGATCGAAAACGCAGTCACTAACGGCCGCGGGGGGTTGGGCACAGTATTTGCCTGGTCCGGGGGAAACGAGCGTGAACACGTTAACCCAGACGACACTCTGCAAGGAGCAGGAAAGCGGGGGAGAAATCTCAACTCAGGCAATTACGAGAACAGCCGCTATGTAATTGGTGTAGCAGCGATCGACAATAAAGGAGTTGTTGCCCCATACAGCAATCCGGGTGCACCACTCTTAGTCTCAGCCTTCGGCGACCGACCCGCCAGTATCGCTACCGTCGATCGTATGGGCGAGAAGGGCGAAAACCCAGAGGAAGAGCCGAATTTTCAAAATATTAACTACACCCACCAGTTTAACGGCACGTCAGCAGCGGCGCCAATGGTTTCCGGCGTTGCAGCCTTAATCCTGCAAGCCAATCCCAAACTCGGCTACCGCGATGTTCAGGAAATTCTCGCTTACTCCGCCCGCAAAAATGACCCGAATAACGACAAGGCTGACCAAATCATCGGTAAAGACACGTGGAAATTTAACGGCGCTAAAAACTGGAACGGCGGCGGGCTCCACGTCAATCACGACTACGGCTTCGGATTAGTCGATGCCACAGCAGCAGTGCGTTTGGCTGAAACTTGGCAATTTCGATCTGGACCTGCCAAAGATAAAGCAGCAACTGCGGAAACTGAGGAATCTCAACTTGCCAATTTGACCCTGCCAGAAAATCAGAAAACACCGTTAAACATTCCCAACAATGATTCCAAAGGTATTACTGGAATATTCAAGTTCGGTTCAGGCATCAACATCGACAAAATCGAACTAGATTTGGATATCGAGCACGGTCAATTTCAAGACTTAGTAGTCAAGCTGACATCTCCCGATAAGACCGAGAGTATAATTCTCGATCGTGTCCCTTACTACACCAAGGCCCCTAAAATAGAAGACAACGGTTTCAAAGGCACAACCGTTAACTACACCTTCAGCAGCGCCCGCCACTGGGGAGAAACCGGCCTTGGCGATTGGACGCTGAACATTTCCGATAATAGCGATAAAAACGACCCCCAAAATACCGGTCAAAATGACACCAGCGGCAAAAATACCGGCGTACTCAAAGGCGCAACTTTACGGCTGTACGGCGACGAGTTAATTGACGACAACACCTACATCTATACCAACGAGTTCGCGAGTACCATTAAAGAACCAAATCAGAGCAATCGCGCAACTCTCACCGACCCCGAAAACAAAGGCAACGACATCATCAACGTTGCCGCCATCACTGACAACGTTATTATCGACCTAGCGCCCAAAGGAGAAAGTAGGCTACCAGGCCGCACAGTTACAGGCGACAAACTCGTTGCTCAAACCCTCACCATCGCCGACGGCAGCATCATCGAAAATGCCTTTGCTGGCGCAGGAGATGACTCAATAGTCGGCAACGAAGTAGCCAACACCCTCTGGGGCGGCCGCGGCAACGACACCCTCGTCGCCTCCGGTAGCGGCGACACCCTCATCGGCTTCAGCTTTGATGGCGACGACACCCTCATCCCCGGTAGCGACTCCCTAGTGGGAAGCACGGGAGACACTACTTACATCCTCGATGCCAGGACAGCCAGAGGCAGCAAAATTAAAAATATTGGTGGTGTCGCCAATAATTTAATCCTCAACAACGCCACCCTGACAAACACCCTCCCCGCAGACGGGCAGAACGGGATGGACAGAATAGGTAACAATTTGCTGATCGACCTCAACGCCGACGGCAAGCTAGAATCAAGACTTGATTTGACCATTGAAGACTTTTACTTGCCTGAGAGCGGCGACTTCCAAAACGTCGGCAACCTGCCTCGTAGTGTCATTCCCTCGGTTTTCACTCCGACAACTCCGACAACTCCGACAACTCCGACAACTCCGACAACTCCGACAACTCCGACAACTCCGACAACTCCGACAACTCC
>NZ_JAUBUJ010000022.1:5970-36805 GCF_036705405.1 Microcoleus sp. B13-B6 | reverse complement strand
GACAAGTCCAACAACTCCGACAACTCCGACAACTCCAACAACTCCGACAAGTCCAACTCCAACAACTCCGACAACTCCAACAACTCCGACAACTCCGACAACTCCGACAACTCCGACAACTCCAACAACTCCAACAACTCCGACAACTCCGACAACTCCAACAACTCCGACAAGTCCAACTCCAACAACTCCGACAAGTCCAACAACTCCGACAAGTCCAACTCCAACAACTCCGACAAGTCCAACTCCAACAACTCCGACAACTCCGACAACTCCAACAACTCCGACAACTCCGACAACTCCAACTCCAACAACTCCGACAAGTCCGACAACTCCAACTCCAACTCCAACAACTCCGACAAGTCCGACAACTCCGACTCCGACAAGTCCGACTCCGGGGATAATATTGGGAACTCCCGGCGATGATGCCCTCCAAGGTAGCGCCCAAAACGACACCATCGACGGCCTCGGAGGCGACGATGACATCTTCGGTGGGGAAGGAAATGACTCCCTCTCTGGCGATGCCGGCGATGACTACTTAAATGGCGAGGAAGGTGACGACAGCCTCTTTGGCGGCGCGGGAAATGACTTCCTAGAAGATGAATTGGGCAATAACTTGCTCTCCGGCGGCGACGGCGATGACGAAGTTTTGGGCGGCAACGGTGCCGACACCCTCACAGGAGATGCCGGCGATGACTACTTAAATGGCAACGAAGGTAACGACAGCCTAATTGGCGGCGCGGGAAATGACATCCTAGAAGATGAATTGGGCAATAATTTGCTCTCCGGCGGCGACGGCAATGACGAAGTTGTAGGCGGCCGCGGTGCCGACACCCTCACAGGAGATGCCGGCGATGACTCCCTTACAGGGGACGAAGGCAATGACTCTATTTCTGGCGGTGTCGGCAACGATATTGCAGATGGGGGTGACGGCAACGATACCCTAGAAGGCGGTGACGGCAATGACGAACTAAGCGGTGGCGAAGATAACGACAGCCTCAACGGCGGCGTTGGCAATGACGAACTCTACGGAGATGACGGTAACGATACCCTAGAAGGTGGTGGCGGTGCCGATAGTCTAGAAGGCGGCACCGGCGATGACTTCTACGTGTTAAATGGTACTTCCGCAGGGGGCAATGTCATTGCTGACGACAGCGGCACCGATAGTCTAACTCTCAATGGTCTCACGCTGGCGATCGGCTTGGCCGCCGGTACGGCAGGCGTGACGCGGGGCGGCGAATTCGATACCGACTTGCTAATTGACCTCAACAAAGACGGGATTTTTAACGCAACTGACGACTTGTTGATTCTTGACTTCTTCGCTGAACCAAATCTGGAACAAGGAGATGGTTTTATCGAACAAGTTGGCAATCTCTCAGGGGACGCCATTCTCAAGAGTTTCCCGTTGAAGGCGACGCCCGACCCGGATTTCCTTCCAGGTGGTGGCGGCGATGACAGCATCGACGGATTGGCGGGCAACGATGAGATTGAGGGCAATCAAGGCAATGATTCGCTGTTCGGCAACGCTGGCAATGATGTGCTCAACGGCGACGAACTCATTACCATTAGTGAGGCGGAGGGTGACGTAATTCTCGGTACGGGGATTGGCAACGACTATCTCGACGGCGGCGATGGCAATGACACCCTTGACGGCGGCGAAGGTAACGATACTCTCGTAGGCGCTGCCGGTGATGACAGCCTGTGGGCCGGTGAAGGTACTGACATTATCAATGGAGGAGATGGCAAAGATTCTCTGTACGGGGCTGAAGGGAATGACAGTTTGTTGGGCGGTGCCGACAATGACTTTTTGTTCGGAAACGAAGACAATGATACTCTCGACGGCGGCGATGGAGATGATTCTCTAGTTGGCGGTTTGGGCAATGACAGCATCGTCGGCGGTGCCGGTATCGATACGGTGTCTTATGCTACTCTGCTGAGTCCTGTAAATATCAATCTCGCGGCGGGAAGTTCCACAGCCGAAGGTACTGATACTCTCACCGGTATCGAAGTTATCATCGGTACAGCTTTGCCTGATACTATCACTGGCAGCAGCAGCGATGAAAGCCTCATCGGTAACGGCGGTGCCGACATCCTCACCGGTGGCGGTGGCAACGATACCTTTATCCTCGACCCCGCAACAGCCGCTGGTAGCAAAATTCAAGGCGCTGCCGGCACTGACAACCTCGTTCTCCCGGATACTACCTTAGTTACATCTCTGACGAACGGTTCAGTAGGAATCGGTCGCAGCGGTACTAGCTTAGTAGTAGACGTGAATAAAGACGGTCAAATCAACCTCGCTAACGACCTCGAACTTCTCAATTTCTTTGATGCTACTAGCAATATTCCGGGTACTGGATTCATCGAAAATGTTGCAGGTGTCTCCGGCAATACAATTCTCTCTCGCTTTGCCACCGTACCTGTATTCAAACCCCCACTCACAACCACACCCACACCCACACCAACTCCCACACCTGACGGCCCCCAAATTTTAACACCGGCAATTGGGATTCCGAGTCCGAATACTACCGTTGATTCTACTTTCAGTGGCGGGCCGCTTAGCGATTTGTTCTTCGGAACTCCGCAGGCTGACGCACTGGATGGTTTAGCTGGAAACGATACGATTTCCGGCTTAGATGGTGCTGATAATATCCAGGGCAATGACGGCGAAGATTCGCTATTGGGCAATGCTGGCACCGACTTGATCGATGCTGGAAATGGCAATGATATTGTTTACGGCGGTAAAGCTTCCGACGGCATCTTAGGTGGCGGCGGTAATGATTCGCTGTACGCAAATAAAGGCTTGGATGTTGCTTTGGGAGGAGACGGTAACGATATAATTTTTGGCGGGAAGGGCGATGATTCTCTCGGCGGTGATGCGGGAGATGACAGCATTTTCGGTCAGTTAGATAAGGATTTCTTGCTGGGCGGCAGCGGTAATGATGTTGTCAGCGGTGGCGAAGGAGATGATACTTTAGCAGGTATCGATCCGAGTGCTACTAATCCTGGAATTGGGGAGTTTGATACTTTGACTGGCGGGGAAGGTAAAGACCGTTTCTTGCTGGGAGATAGTGATAAAATCTACTACTCTGGTGATGGTAATGCTGTGATTAGTGACTTTAATTCTGCTGAGGATGCGATCGTCCTTTCGGGAATTAAGGGCAATTATTCGCTGTCGGTTTCGGGGAATGCGACTAGCATTTTCCTCAAGAAACCCGGTGAATCCGATGATTTAATTGCCACGGTGCAAGGGGTGATGGATTTGAATCTGGATCAACCTTATTTCACTTTCATTTAGAAGCGGCTTTTTTTAACCGCAGATACACGTAGATTAACGCAGATGAATTTTACCATTTTGCGTTGATCTGCGTTTTTTTACCCTTTCCCACTCTATTCAGAGTGCCGTACCAGTCAAAATTTATCACTTCAAACCGATTGAATTCAAGGATGATTTCCTCCTATTCTACGGTTGATATTCCGCAAAAATTTCAATTTTTCCCACAATGTTTTGATTGAATTGAGCCAATTCTTCTGCCGGAATCCAATATTCTTGATGAATCGAACTGCCGACAGTTTGGACGGGATATTTTTTTAAGAATTCAGCCAAAACTCGAAACCGGGTTACATAGCCGAAATATCCCGATGCTGCATCTCTTGTATTCCAATCTCGTGCAATTTGTATAGCATATGCTTTGTGGAGTACGGGATAAAAAATAGGCTGAAAAGACAGTCGCGGCGGAAATGCCAGAAAATCGCTTTCTTTAATCAGTTCCATTTCTTTTTTGCCGACGGCTCGGAACAGCGTTACTGTCTCTTTATCTGATATATTGATATTTTTAAACCAAGCTTTCCAACCGTCCCAATTGTGAACTATTTTAGCCAATTCAGCGTAACCGGCTGCGCGGGGATGGGAAACGTCATTTTCGGTAAGTTCTTTATGCCAAATTTCCGAGTTTTGCAGCGGGGTGCAAACATCTAGATAAGGCACATTTAACTCGTTGCAAACTTGAGAAAACTGTTCGGATAAGTTGGCAATCCGCCTTGTGCGATCGGCATCGATAACTGGCGGTGGCCCTACCATTAATACTGGAAATATTTCTTTGGCTGACGTGAGAATACAGCGAGCATTTTCAATTGATTTTTCAACTTCTATGCGATTTTTTTCGTTTTCTCGGTAAGTGTCGTTGACGCCAAAGGAAAATACTATTCTGCCGTCGCCATAGTGAGGTAAGCGGCGAGAAACTTCGTTGAACCAACGAGTTTCTATATCGGCACTGGTTTCTCCCCTTATTCCTAAATTGTAGTAGGTAATATCGTGTCCTTGTCCGCAAGCGGCCGCGCAAATCCGTCCTGTCCAACCGAGACATTTGGGATCGCAAGTACCGTTTACAAAAGAATCGCCGATAAAACAAATACGCATATTATGTATGGGAAGTGGGAATGGAGAATTGTTGACTGTTGACTGTTGACTGTTAACTGTTGACTGTTGACTGTTGACTGATGATTGATGACAACTAACAACTGACAACTAACAACTGACAACTGACAACTGACAACTAACAACTGACAACTGACAACTAACAACTGCCAACTGACAACTGACAACGGCCAACTGCCAACTGACTTTAATTCTTGCCGATGACGGACAATCCCTCTACAATTAGAGACGGTGTTTCGCAAGAACCGTTCCACTCGGAGTCTCCTCCCAATTCTACTAATTGTTTGAGGACGTTGTAGACGTTGCCAGCTACCATTGTGTCTTTGATTCTGCCGACTATTTGACCTTTTTTGACTCGGTAGCCGAGATCGACATTAATTGAAAAATCGCCGGAAATTCCGGCACTGCCGCCAAGCATTTGATCGACTACAATCCCGTCGTCTAATTTAGCGATTAAATCTATTAGCGAAAGCGAACCTGGTTTAATCAAAACATTGAACAAACTCGGCGTGGGATAGCTGCCCAAACCAGGGCGAAATCCGTTGCCGGTGGTGCCGCTGCCCAAGGCTCGACCGGTGGTACGATCGGTATAAAATAGCTGCAACACTCCGCTGTTGATAAAGACGATCGCCCGCGTGGGAGTACCTTCGTCGTCAAAAGGACAGCTATAGGGCCCGATATCCGGCTGCTGCGAGAGGGTGACAAGCGGCGATGTCACTTGTTGGCCTAATCGATCGTTCCAAGGCGAAGCGCCTTCGAGTACCTGTTTGCCGTTCAACGCCGCACAGACAGTGCCCCACAGCAAATCGGCGGCTTTGGCTGTAAATAGCACCGGCACCCGGCCCGTGGCGGGGGCTACATTGTCTTTCGCCCATTCTAAACGCTGCAAAACCCGCTTGGCGCTGGTGTTTAAGTCGAGGGTGCCGCGTTCGGTTTCGCCTTCCCAAATGTTGAGGAAATCTTCTCCCCGCACTAATTCTGCTGATAAATAGCCGCTGAGGGTGGTGTCGGTGTGACTGGAATCCAAGCCTTTGGTGTTCACCAAACGGGTGCTCTCGATTTCACAGTCGAGTTCGGCGGTGCAGAGGCTTTCTGGATAGGCTTCGCGGACGATCGCGATCGCCTCTTTTCCCCAGTTTACTAGCTGTTCGGCCGGCACCGACACTCCGCGATCGGGATAAACAACTTTCTCACCAGTGCCGAGTTCGATGGTTTCCGGTTCGTTGAGTTGCGAAAGCGCGATCGCCCTGTCCACCAAAATTTGCAGTTCCACAGGCCCGTAAGCCACCGCCAAACCCGGCCGCCCATCCCGCCACAGCCGCAGTGCAATGCCTTCTGCTTGGGCGGTTTCTAGCTGTTTGAGGCGGTTTGCTTCAAAAAAGACCGGCCGTGAGAGCGATTGCGATTCCAATACCTCAGCAGCTTCTGCACCTGCTTTGGTGGCTAGTTCTAACAGTTGTTCTGCTGATTGGTGATTGGTCATTGTTCTCGGTGGTTGGTAATTAGTCAGTTGGCAGTTGGCAGTTGGCAGTTGTCAGTTGGCAGTTGTCAGTTGGCAGTTGGCAGTTGGCAGTTGGCATTAGTCAGTAGTTATTAGTTATAGCCTTTCTCAGTAACATGAGATGTTCGTAGAGCATAGGCCTCGCGGGTCTTGGACTGAAAAGCATACCTCAATTATTTGAGAACCGCTATATGAGTTATTCGTTATTAGTCAATCTAGCTGTTAACGCTAGACTAAATAACGGTAGATTATTAACTCCTACTAACAACTAACAACTGACTACTAACAACTGACTACTAACAACTAACCACTAACAACTGACTACTAACAACTGACTGATGACTAATAACTAATGACTAAATAGTTAGTTCGTGCAGCAGCCAAAATCCTGCAAAAGATTCCGATTCGGGATTCGACTGAATTGCTAAGAAATGTACTTTTTTTGCTTGGTTTTTCGCGGCTTCAAATCCTTTCGCTTCTCTCTCAGTTGCTGCGTCTCTGAGATTAGCTAAAATCCAGCGATCGTTAGCTCCCGTATCTAATACCAGCCTAGCGGGTGGGCCGCTCTCAAATTTCAGAAAAGCCAACTCTAAACCCGACATCCAACCTGCCAAAGCGGTTGCTCTCGACGAGTAGATAATTAGTCCCGGAATTTGCGTTTCTGGGGCGAGGCGTGTCATCGGCAGTCCGAAAGCTTCGCCAAATCCGATATCCCACTCGGACATTTCGTCAAAAGCTGCGATCGGCAAACTCACAAACGCCCATTTTTCGCCGATTAAAGCATCCGGCAGCGCAACAGGCGTTTCGGGTACAAATTGAACGCTGGGGTTCACAACCGGTTGATAGCCCGGTTCGGCGGGATAAACGTCTTGCATCCGTTCTTCCAGCCACAGGCTAAGGGCGAGGGTGCGGCGGCTGCAGGCGGCGGGAATGTCCAAGTCATCGCAGGCTTTGGTAATCATGTTCGCCATTTGGCGGCGGAAAAAGCGGATTTTTTCAGGTCGTTTCGGTGCTGCGGCGATCGCCTCTTTAATTGCACCCGCCAGCCACAGGGAATTTACGGTAGAACTGGAGCAGAATTGCGAGTAGCGAAACAGAGACTCGGCCTTGTCGCCTACATTCAGCGGGCTTTCGCAGATCAACACTTCCCATTTTTTTTTCTCTCGCTCGTCTATGATTGGACGGCTGTAAAAGTCGAGTTCCCAAATAGTAGCCATGCCGCGCTGTTAAAAATTAATCCTTTCTCATGTTACCGGACAGCGGGCAAGTTTCTGATTCTGACAAGATAAGGCTGATTTTCAATAGCGGGCGATCGCACTTTCCCAAAGATTCCCACTTTCCCTTGCAGCTTCCCGTGTAATTTTTGGCAGGAGTGCACAACCGGAAGCATTAGCAACTCCTCGGAGAACTGTCGCGGAGCAATCTCAACCCGCGATCGTTTGTTAAACTTGTGCAAGCCAGGGAAAACAAACAGCATAGCTTGATTCCATGAGACAAATCATTCTCGAAAAGATTGTTTCTACCTTACAACCTTTAGATTTTGTTCTCGCTTTGTGGCAAGGAGGTTCAGCAGCCCACGGATACACCGACGAGTGGTCTGACCTGGATATTGCGGTTGTGGTTGAAGATAACTGCGTGGAAGAAACATTTGAGATTGTTGAACAAGCCCTCGCAGAAATTGCCGAAATCGAACTCAAATATCGAGTTCCCGAACCCGCTTGGCACGGTCAATCGCAGTGCTTCTGGCGGCTGAAAGAAACCCCGCCATTCTTGCTAATTGATTTCGCTGTTTTTCGGCGCAGCAGCCGCAACGATTTCCTGGAAATAGAGAGACACGGGAAAGTGCCGATCGCCTTTGACAAAGTTAATCTAATTGTACCGCCTCCTTTGGATCGAAGCAAACATTTATCTACAATGCAGTCGAGATTCAACGACCTTAAAATCCGTTTCGATTTGCTGCAACCTCTGGTAAAAAAAGAGATTTATCGCGGACATTTAGTAGATGCGATCGGCAACTATCACAATTGGACGCTTCTACCCTTAGTCGAACTGTTGGGCATGATTTACCGTCCCCACAGATACGATTTTGAACTAAAATATTTTAGCCGCGATTTTCCGCGCCAAATAGTCGATCGCGTTGCCCCGCTTTGCTGTATTGCAAATCTGGAAGATTTGGCAGTAAAGCAGCAAATAGCTGAGGCTTTTTTTGCAGAAAGTTTACCGCTTGCACAAGCTAATCTTTCCTCTGACAATGCCCTAACACTACCGCCCTAGGCTCAAAGTTTCGTCCCGAAAGCGATTAATATAGTATTATCAACTTATATCTTGCACCATTGTCAATAATCCTTTTTTGAACAGGCAAGATGCCTGTTCCACAGGAAAATCTACTCTTTGTGGAACGGGCATCTTGCCCGTTCTTGAGAAAGATGCAAGATGTGAGTTCAACTTTAAAGATTAACATCCCATGACAAAACTCAGCGTCAACATCAACAGAATTGCCCTCCTCAGAAACTCTCGAAACATCGGCATCCCCAGTGTTACCGAAGCCGCAAAAACAGTAATTGCTGCCGGAGCTCATGGCGTTACAGTCCATCCCCGCCCCGACGAAAGGCATATCAAAGCTGCCGATGTTTACGAATTAGCTAAAATGCTAACCGTTGAGTTCAACATCGAAGGAAATCCGTTTCAGCCGCCATTTATGGATATAGTTTGCGACGTAAAACCGGCTCAGTGTACCTTGGTGCCGGACGCTCCCGACGTGCTAACATCCGATAGCGGTTGGAATATTCCCGAAAATCGCGATCGGCTCTTACCAATAATTCAAAAATTAAAAGACAACGGCATCAGAGTCAGCTTGTTTATGGACGCAGATGCTGCTCTCATGCCCCTAGCAAAAGAAGTGGGAGCAGACAGAGTAGAACTGTATACGGAACCCTACGCAACTGCTTTTCGCGAAGGGAGAGTAGAATCTGTTTTTCAACAATATGTCTTAGCAGCTCAAGCCGCTCAATCAGCAGGTTTAGGGGTGAATGCCGGACATGATTTAAATTTGCAAAACTTAGCTAAATTTTGCTCGATTCCTGATATACTAGAAGTATCGATTGGTCATGCTTTAATTGCGGAAGCTCTAGACACGGGCTTGTCCAAAACAGTACAAGCTTACCTAAAGATTCTCGCTTAAAAAAGGAAGAAGGAAGGCACGACAAGGATTTTGACTTCGACCTCATCCTCGGATATTCTACGCTCGTTATCCGAGTATGAGGTCGAAAGGATATACGGAGTAATTATCGAGTCTCCCACTCTTAGAGCAACCAGAAACAGCGTGGGTCACCAAATAGTTGCTGTTCTGATATTAATATTTGTGGATTTAGTTGTACTTCTGCTTTCAGTGGCTGAAAGCCGAATCCGTGCTGCCGGAAAATCAATCCGACAAACACATCTATGTAGCGTAGCGTCGAGCCGACTCTAGCAAAGTATTGATATCTCTTTCTAGAGTGTTGAAAGCAGTTACCAACTGGATAGTGTTTGAATCATCAACACCACAACGGTAGAATTGGAAGCCATCAGCAATTAACCCTTGGATGACAGTTTCAGGAAGTTGGATGAAGACTTCGTTCGCCTCAACCGCATGGACTTGTCTTATTCCCGGTAGTGAGGCGAGTCCCGCTGCTAGCTTGGTAGCCATCTGGTTAGCATATGTGGCGTTTCTCAGCCACAAATTATCCGTAATGTAAGCTTCGAGCTGCACCGACAAAAACCACATCTTAGAGATGAGATGTCCACCACGCTTGCAACGGTAGCTGAAAGTCTCCGCCAAGGCTCGATTGAAAAATACTACGGCTTCAGCAGCAATAGCACCATTGTTAGTTGCACCAAGTGACAGCACATCAACCCCAGCTCGCCAGGTAATGTCTGCTGGAGAACAGTTTAGGCTGACCACCGCATTAGCGAAGCGAGTACCGTCCATGTGCAGGCTAAGACTATGGGTCTGAGCAAATTCAGCAATTTTGTGAATTTCATCAGGGCTATAAACCGTTCCAACTTCAGTAGCCTGAGTCAGGCTCACGGCAGTTGGTTGCACCTTACGAGCGATACCAAAACCAGCCTGACCAAGCACTGTTGCCAAGTCAGATGCTTGAATCTTGCCGTCTTCTCCTTGCAGTGTCAGCAACTTGGCACCGCCTGTGTAGAATTCGGTTGCACCACAGGCTTTGAGATTGATATTTGATTCACTGTGGCAGTAAATCGCACCAAACGGGAGACTCATCACAGATAGAGCCAGAGCATTGGCAGCAACATCGGTTACTACTGGAAAAATCGTAACTGCGGTCTCGAATAATTCTGAGAACTTGACTTCCAATCGGGAAGTGTATTCATCCTGACCATAGGGCGCGACCGCACCTTTAGAGGCAGCAACCAACGCTGCCATAATTTCCGGTGCAATATCGGTTACATTATCGCTACAAAAGTTCATTCCTGTATCATCTCCCATCGGTATGACATAGTGTGAAGGAAACCTCCTTAACACTGTACCTGCTAAACCTATAGCGCCTTATGCTAGGCTTACACTTACAGATAAATTCTATCGCTCTTTGAGAGATTTACTTTAATTACATCGCGGAGCCTCGTAACGACCAAAGATTTATCGAGGTAGGACAACAAAGCACCAGCCTTGGGACCGCGTTCTTTCCCCATAAAAGATAGATAGATAGCCTTGAAAGCAATAGGCTGCGCGATATTTAACTCTTTTGCTGTAGAGAACAAAGTAGTCTGTAACTCTTCACTATCCCAAGTGACTATATTCTCCAAAGTTTCCCTCAACTTTTCAAGATAAAACACCTGCTCTTGATCTAGCTCAAGAGCTTTTTCAGGAACTCTGTCAAAGTAAAGAACCAACTTTTCTTCCTCATCTGCATAGTCTTGTAGCCACTTTTCAGCCACAGCGATCTTTTGATTTGCGACTTGCCAGTCAAAGTCATTCATAGATTCAGAACTTCGTTTGGCTATCTCATTCTTTATGTCAAGATGTGGGAGTTGAAGGAGCGAAATTATAGTGCTTAATTCAAAGGGATGGTAAGCTTTAATTTCCTCATTCAACTGCGAGTAAAAAAGAGACATTAAATCTTTCGTCAGTTGGTTCTTTTCTGAAAGAGTCGCCGATAGAGTTTGGTATTTTTCTATCAAACTATCATAGTCTCGAAAAAGGCGGGTGATTGTTTCGTAGTTAGGAGCAAAGTTGATAACTGTTTTTGGCTGAGTACGCAGCATCAAAAAGCGTAAAAGTTCAGGAGGAAATAACTCGGCAATTTCTTTCGCACTTGAACCAACTCCCTTTGATGAACTCATCTTAGTACCATTAACCAGGATAAATTCATAGGGAGAGTGGAAGGGAGGCTTTTTCCCTAAAACCTTATGGCAGATAGCGTTTGCCACCTCTCGCGATCCTCCTTTTTGGGAGTGATCCTTACCTGCCATCTCAAGAGTTACACCTAACAGATCCCACTTGGCAACCCACTCAACCTTCCAAGGCAGCTTACCATTCCCATCAAACGGAGAAATCCAAGCTGAATGTCCGCAACCCTGCACCCAGTTCGTGGCATCTGGCTTACAAGTGTAAAAAACTTCGGAGCTGTTGTAGTTTGTGACTTCAGTTGTTGCGATCTTACCACACTTTTCGCAAATAATTTGAAACGGATACCAGTTATCGGGACGATTTGCCTTACTCACCTCTTTATAAGCTTCTCTTACAAGGTGAGCATTTTTGAGAAAAATATCGATATAAGGGTTCAGTTGCCCCGATCGATACAAATCGCGCAGGTAGTAAACATCCGGTCTTATTCCCAGATATTCAAAGACTTCCAAAAATTCAGCCATAAAATACTTGGCGTAATCGCTGGCTGTATCTTCTGGAGAAGGTACGTTGCACAACGGGAACCCAAGATAGGGTGAAAACTTATCCTGATCTAGGTATTTAGGAACCGTATCTAGAGCATCGTAATCATCGACACCGTATAAGAATTTAACGGACTTACCTGCGTATTTCAAAGCTCGGTAAATAACATCGTGAATGACCACACCCCGCAAAGAGCCTACGTGAACTCTTCCCGAAGGTGTTTTGGAATCATTGACTACTTGGTAGCCTTGTGCATCCGCAGCTATTTTGTCAGCCCAGAACATAATTTGCAATTTCTCTTAGAATATTTAACATTGTAGCGTTTCACAGACGTATCTGTTCCAAAGGTGGCAAAGAAAAGAATATATAACTTTGGGGCTGCCAACCCAACTGCCAGGGCTGTGTGCGATACTGTTTGATCGGCCTCCTTAACACAAAAGCCCCGATAACTGCTAGCGTCCATCGCCACTCATCCGGAAATCCTGCTGTAGCCATAATCAAACCTTATCCGATCAAGTTTCTAGAAAAAGTGGTCGAAGCTTACCAACATGGCAACAAATCAATTAGAAAACTAGCTACCAGATTTGATGTGAGTAAATATTTTGTCGAGCGACTACTAAAGCACCAGCAAATTACAGGAGACATCCAACCACTACGGAGCGGGTGGAAGTCAGAAAAGTGAATTGATTCGTGCGAGCGCGTGCCATCACTGGTGGCCTGTAATCTAATCTGAACTATACCATGTCGATACTCGGATGTGATATGACTTACTTCTGCCATGCGGCTCTATGCTGCATTTTCTGGCTCCATTAAGAGTTGAAATTCAACTGGATAGTCGAAAACTAACTGGGCTGATAACCACGGATTTGCCTCATACACTTGGTCATAAAAATAATCAAGCAACCAACCTTGTTCTTCATTAGTTCGTAAGTATTTACTAAGGATTTTTTCTCGATTGCTTTGATAAGCTGCCCCATCTGTCAATCCCAGCCGATCGAGTTCTTCTAATTCATTTATGATGTTTCGATCTGATTCGAGACATTTCTCATAGTCAAGGTAGTAAAGTCTCCCTTTTTTCGTATGCTCTTGCTTGAGAGCTCCATGATAACGGAGAGCATTGAGCCTCATTTGACCTGCTGTAACGTCGTGGTGTGAGACAAGAAGTTTCTCCCAAGTAGCTCTGGGTGCTGCAAGTATATATTTGAAGGCACGATCCAGAATATCCATCAAGATAACTGCCTGAATCAGTGGGCGATCAAATAGCTCATTGCCTAGAGCATCCAACCCTAAATTACTGCCACTATCAGCACGGAACTCTTCATCTGCTCCTTGCATAAAAAATTGATTTTTTTTATTTGGATGAGTCATGGGCTGACTGCCAAGAAAGTGAGTCATATTATGCAAACTGATCAATGCCGCTTGGACTTGATTAGCATCTTGGCTCTCAAATAGATGGCGAATTTCATCGAGTTGATCGGGTACCCAGAATGGCTCTAAAGCGCACAAAGTATGGCTGACTGATTGAGCTGTGTAGGTATTTAAAAGATAGCCAACACTTAGCCCTTGCACATCTGTCTGCTCTGGAAAATACTCAGGGATAAAGTAAGGAGAGTGATGAATATTAGTAGCTTTTATTACGTGAGCGCCTGCAAACCGAGTCTTCACAGTACGAACTGGACATTTTGGGTAAAGGATTAAGTTGAGTCGAAATAGTTGGCTATGATGGTTGATCTTTAAACCCGATTCCATTGAATCTTCGCTAACTACAGCAACAAATCCAGACCAAAGCATAGAATGGTTATGCATGGCTGGAATAGGGGCAATGATTACTGGTTGCCAGATATATTCAAAATACTGCAAGTACACTTGTTTCAATAGCTCCCAATTGTTGCTTCTGAGAGCTTTGGCATTTTCAGTGCAAGCCAAAGCATCATAAATGCCTGTATTATCCAGAGAAAGATAGTGAGCGGCTTGCTCTAATACTTGCGATATTTTTTCGAGCGTTAATGTTTCTGTCCGAGGCGACAAAAATCCTTGAACTTGCAAAATCTGCAAGTTATTTACCAATCTGACAGCTTCCACTTGGTAGCTAAGAGCCTGACGACGAGATATTGATAAGTTATGAATTGTTGTTTCTACTTCTATTGGGAAGAGAAGCTTGTGAGTGAAATCTTTTTGGGTGGAGTGGTGTTTCATAACTTTAGAAGAAACGCAAACGTTTTACAGTAACCATCTTAATAAATTCTAAAAATTAGCTAGGATGTGCAATTATTTCACTAGGTTTTTTATGTTTAATTAAAAGATGTGCAAAAATAGCACACCCTAAGTTTCCTTGTAAGGAGACTCGTGCTTTATCCGCACTCCCAAGATAGGTCGGTGGGCTTCTGTTGTTTAATAAGTGTTAATTTGGAACTAGGGTAAAAATGCTTGGAAAAATTTCTGTCAAGTAATTGTAATAATTGTTTACAAATTGAGGCTGGACGGATAGCCAGGTGGATCGCTGATTACAAGAGACTGTTGGCGAATGTCTGAGGGGTTTCACCCCTCAGACATCGCCGTCCTGAATAGGCAGAATGATTGTGTAATCACGCAGCATATTAAATAATTTATTATGACTCTTCACCCCCGCGACTGCTCGTCAATTCCAGAAATGACAGCAACTGTGGCACGAACATCCTTTCCCAAAGGAAATCCATATATGAAAATGCGCGACGAACTCGGAGTCTTGTACCAAGATATTGACTTTGTTACCTTGTTTCGAGCCGACTGCGGTCAAAGTGCGTTATCACCTGGACAATTAGCATTAATCAGTGTCATGCAATTTGCCGAGGGATTGACTGACCGACAAGCAGCAGAAGCGGTCAGAAGTCGAATTGACTGGAAGTATGCTCTGGGACTAGAAATTACTGATAGCGGTTTTAATTATTCAGTTTTAAGTGAATGGAGAAGTCGGTTAATTGCTGCGGGACGTGAAAGTCAATTACTTGATAAAATGCTAGCACATTTTCAAGATAGGGGATGGCTCAAAGCCAGGGGTAAAGCCAGAACTGACTCCACCCATGTCATCGGAGCCATCCGTAAAATGAACCGCATCGAATGCGTTGGAGAAACTTTACGTCATGCCTTAAATCAACTAGCCACTGTTGCGGATGAATGGTTATTAACAGTAGTTGATAGGGATTGGTCTGAGCGTTATAGCACGAGATTTGAGCAGTATCGCTTGCCGAAATCTGAAACTGAAAAACAAAGCTTGGTATTGACTATTGGCTGTGATGGTCATCACTTATTGTCAGCTTTGTATGACCCCTTGAGTCCTGAATGGTTGCGCTTTGTCTCTAAGCGGTAGAAATTTTACGCTGTGTCTGGATACAGCAATATGGGTGGTCGGGAGGCAAAGTTTATTGGCGAGAAGCCGATGATTTACCGCCCCACAAGCAGTTAATTACTTCCCCCTATGATACCGAAGCTCGCAATCGGACAAAAAGAGATACTAATTGGACAGGTTATACGGTACATCTTACAGAAACTTGCGATCGAGATTTGCCTCATTTAATTACTCATGTTGAAACGACACCCGCCACCACTGGAGATGTCGAAATGACTCAGGTGATTCATCAAGCTTTGCAGGGTAAACACCTGTTACCACAAGAACATATTGTCGATACTGCTTATGTTGATGCTCAACACTTGCTCACGAGTGAGACACAATTAGGTATTGAGCTTCTTGGCCCTGTACCGCCTGACTCTAGTTGGCAAGAAAAAGCTAAGCTGGGCTTTGAGCTTTCTTGTTTTACCGTTGATTGGGAGCATCGCCATGCTACTTGTCCGCAAGGCCACATCAGCAAATCCTGGCATCAACGCTCGGATCACTATGGCAATCCGACCATTCAAGTGCGCTTTCGTCGCCCCGATTGTGCTGGTTGTCCTGTTCGCTCTCAATGTACTCATTCGCCGGCACAGGCTCGTGTTCTGACTCTCAAACCTCAACCTCTTTACGAAGCTCTAGCCAAAGCTAGGGCTAGACAACATACCCAGGAGTTTAAACAGCGTTATGCCCTACGGGCTGGTGTTGAAAGTTCCCTGTCTCAAGGAATTCGTGTTTTTGGTTTGCGTAACGCTCGTTACATGGGTCTTGCCAAAACTCGTCTACAACATATTGTGACTGCTGCGGCGATGAATCTGTCAAGAATGTGGGCATTTTGGCGTAACATTCCGATTGGCTTGACCCGTATCTCTCGTTTTTCTGCTCTTTTTCCCTCTGCCTCATCATAGTTTTTTTCCACGATCGTGGGATGTTTGGTTTCACCCTTTTTTAATTCGCCAACAGTCTCTTACAACCAAGCGCTGTGGTTTGCTTCCAAAAACGTCGAGGTCTACTTTAACAGGACTTAGGGAAAAACAGCTTAAAAACACTATTAGTAGCGGTAAGGTGTGCAATGCACCCCTACAGATAGAGTTTATGCGTAAGTCCTATTTAACCAAGGCGTTATGTTTGGTATATTTCCAGGGAAACAGGGGACAGATATTAGGGCGTATCAGCTTGCCCCACAACCGTAGTACAATGGCAGCTACGGTCAATATCGCCGGGTAAGTGTCGGTACACTTTTTATACTGAGTAGTTACCTAACGGAACTGTTTGAGTCGATTTATTAGACGCTGCTATCCACGCCCGTTACTAGACGCCAGCTTTTTGCTAATGAGGAAGGGTTAAATAATGTCTAATACTTCAGGTGGAAATTTTAGTAATGAACGATTGAATAAGCTTAGTGTGCTGCACGAAATGGGAATCAACCCCTACCCTTCGTATAGCGAACAAACTGACTGTGTAAAGGCAATTATCGATGACGATAAAAAACAAGAAGGACAAACTGTTACTATTGCCGGACGCTTAGTTTTGTGGCATGTGGACGACGCCTTAACTTTGGGGTACATCCAAGATCAGACTGGACAGATTCCGATTTTTTTGCGTCAGGAGGTTCTGAAGTCCACGGATGTGTCGGCTGGTAATTTGGGATACTCTCACCTCAATTTGCTTGATGTTGATGATTTTATTGAAGTATCCGGGACTGTGATTAAAAGTCAAGGGGGTGAAACCTCTGTTCTTATCGATACCCTGCGTCTGCTTAGCAAGTCACTCAATCCCCTGCCTAATAACTGGGTATGTTTTTTTAAAAATACAACTGATATTGTGCTAACGATAGAAGACTTTCAAAATCTTATATCTGACAAAATTTTACATCCTCAGACATCAAAAATTACCATTTCTCCCTATCTAATAATTTGGAATAAGCCGAATTCAAATGGAAATTGGAGGGCAAGTGGCTATGTTGAAGTGGATGGAATATTAGAGAATAATAGACTGCGAATAGCAGGGTATACGGTCACTTCCCAAGATAAAATTAATGCTAAGGATGAAAGTGACAAGTTCATAGAAATTATTGAACTAGAACTCGAAGACATTATTATTGCATATTTTAATAAATGTCAAGTGCAAATAGCTGAAGTAGTGCAGGTTAGAGATCCAGGGTAAGGGCATCTAAATAGGATAGCCAAATCAACGATCGCGCGCAATGGCAAAACCATCACAGAATCCTATGACCGGGAGCGTAAGGGTAAGAATTTGGCGACCGCAGAATGGCCGACGGCGGACGGCCGGGCGGACTACGCTCTGTTTGTGGGGCTACAGGCGATCGCGGTTGTGGAAGCGAAGCGCCACCGCAACGATGTCTCTGGAGCTGTTAAGCCAAGCGCTCAAGAAATAAAATAAAGCTTTAAGTATTGTTATAATTAACGAAATTACTCGAAAAAAATCATAGCGATGACTTCAATTCCCCGATTTCCCGAAGAAATCTACTTAGCTATAGCTCAAAAACTCAAGTCCCGTCGTGAATCAATGAAGCTTTCACAAAGTGAAATTGCTCAACTTATTAGACGAGATCGAACAGCCGTTACTAGAATTGAAAGTGGAAATAAACGCCTAGAAGACGCTGTAGATTTATTCTTGATTTCCCAAAAGCTGCAAATTCCTATGGATAGTTTTTTTCCTGAACAACTTAGATATTTAGCTACTAAACCTATTAAAGAACCACTCTTGGTTAACCTTTTACCTAATGAAATCCAGGAAAAAATTACCATTTACCAAGAAAAAGTAGGCAGTATTAGTTCAAGCCAGTTCTACGCTTTACTAGAAATCTTTAAAGAAAACCCTTGGGGGAAATTGCGACAACATTTAGCCGAAATTCTGAAATTGTTATGCTCTACATGGGTGGCAGATAAATTAATAGAAGAAATGCAAAATATTTTACTGCCAGAACGGGGGACAAAAACTTTAAGATTTCATACGAGGCTGCTGGCTGCTGAAGTTTTATCTGCATCTTTGCTTTCGGCAGATGGCTTACTTTTACCAAAAGGTAAAGAAATTGCTATAAAAATTGAAAGCCAGCTTCAAAATATCCAACCTGATGACTATAATTTCTTTTTCTGGCTTAAAGCTTTATCAAATATAGGTCAAAGAAATAGCTCATCTGAAAAGATGACAGAAGCTTTCCCAATAATGAGACAAAAGGCAGAACAAAATCTTAGCGTTTGTCAATTAATATTTGCTTATCATTGGGGTGAATTCCAGAAAAAAGATGGTATGTTTTTAATGCCTTTTGAACGCTATCTCAATTTTTTGATTTCCAAGAGAGTTACTAACATTTTTGATCATTGTCTTAAACTTTGGACGCTGGCTATTAAATCACATCATTGCGAACATAAGATGAACTTGCTGGAAATTTTAACTAAAAGCGATACCTATCTGGATCTTGTTAACGAAGAAAAACTTTTATTAATAGCTAATGCAATATGTGCTTCAATTCATGAATTTAATTTTTGTCATAAGACAGATCCTTTAACAGGAGAGTCAGAAGTCAAGCAAAGGGAACAAATTGAGTATCTATATCACAAAATTAACCCTTTACTCCACGAAACGAATAGTACATTAGTTAAAATTTTTACGTGGACAACTATCCTGTTTTTAAACACAAAAAAAATGATTCAAGCTCCCTATGCTATTGGTTTGGAAACCGAAGTTTTATGTGAACAGCTCTTTGAATCTTTAATAAGTATTTTTCAGAATCCTCTTACTAATCCAATAGAAAAGAGTTTGATTTTTGATTCAATTTTAAGTTCTCGTATAGAAAGATATATTGTATTCATTCTTGATGCTGTTTATAAAATTTTGACCCTAGATAGTCAAGAATCAAAAGATAAGCTTTTACAATCTTTATTAATAGATGCATTGGGTCGCACAAATTGTAGGGATTTTTTAAACTTACACGAACTATCTCAAACGGATGCAAATTTTTTTAACTTTTGCTGCGATCCTTTTGGTTATATTTGCTGTAACTACCCCTTGGGTGATTTCGATGCTAAAGAAGAAGAGGGATTTATGTGTGTTGAAGATAGTTGGGTTTGCAGTGCTATTTTGAGAAGAGAATCATCTATTCTTGCTCATCGTTATTTTTTGCCAAAAAAAGGAACAATCCCCTGTCAATCAATTTCCTATAATTATAGGATTGGAGATGCTATTGGAGGCTTAGGCGTGCGATTTAATTTACCCAGCAACTATGTGTACCAAGGGGAAAAAAATCATTGGTGGATTTGGAAAATAGTGGATGAGGATGGCGATATATATACGCTTTATTCAGGGCAACTCAATTCTCTTATAATTTCTCGATTCGTTAACGAATATTTTCCCCTCGATTCTGGGTGGGTATTTTTTAAACAAGATAAATTTGTGGATGGCTTTTACTTGTATAATCCTGATGATACCCCTTTTTGGGGCGGAGCGTGGAAAATTGAAGATAGCCCAGAATCTATTGTCACATAAAACGATCTAGTTTGTGAACCATAAACTGACTAAACCTGTGAGTTAAAGGAAAGATGACTACTTTTTTGCCCTCTTTCTGCACCCTCTACTGTCACAATCGGTTTTTTAGTGGAACTTATACATTTTCTAGCCCCTAAAAGAGCTGAGAACCTCTCTACAAGGAAAACAGGTCGATGACCTAAAAACGCCTGAAACTATGCGTGAATACTAGATTTACGCCTTTTCGAGCTAAAAGTCTTTGTCCATCTAGGTTTGAAGCCATTTTTACCTAGGCTTTTGTCGCAGTCCCATTAGGAATTTTGCGAATAAATTAAGTTACTTTTTATATAACTTAGGACTTACGCATTGACAAAATAACCAAATAGTGAATTGATAAAGAGGGAACGTCTACTAACGGGTATCAGACAATCAGAAAAATAACTAAAACCTCGACAGCGCAATGCAATCTAGACATTTACACCTTATTTTTACTCTCAGAGCCAAAGTTTGGGGGGTGCAATAGGTTAGCAGAGATATTAGGAGACGTTTCACATGATAGCGTCAATCGATTTTTGTTGAGAGAGAGATATGAACCGAAAGATTTATTCAAGATCATCGAGAAAATTATTAACTTGGCAGGAGGAATACTAAGTGTAGACGATACAGTTATAGAAAAAATTTACAGCGACCCGAAAAATGCCGAGTTAATCAGTTATTTTTGGTCAGGAAAAGCCCATCAAACAATTATTGGCTTAAATTTAATTACTCTATATTACAGCGATATTAATGGGAATTCAGTACCAATTAATTACAGAATATATGACAAAAAGGAGGGGAAAACAAAAAACGATTATTTTAGAGAGATGGTAAGTGAAATAATAAGCTGGGGAGTAAAACCAAGAATAGTGACAGGAGATAGTTGGTATTCAGGAGTAGAAAACTTAAAATTTCTAAGAAACCAGAAACTGGGTTTTCTATTCGGAATTGAAAAAAACAGAACTGTCTCAAATGAGCCGCGGAAGTATTGCCAGGTAAGGACTTTAGAGATTCCCGATGAAGGATTAGTGACTCATCTGAAAGAATTTGGGTTTATAAAATTGTTTAGGAAAGATTTTAAAAAAGAAGACTCTAGACATTATATTTTATACCTGCCAGAGCCAGAAAAGGTCAAAGAGACAACCCGAAGTGAATTTATCACAATTCACGATGTTCATTGGGGCATTGAAACCTTTCATAGAGCTATCAAACAAGTCTGTGGAATTTGTCGGTTCAGGGTCAGAGATACTCAGGCGATCAAGACTCACATATTTTGCTCACTTCACGCATTTATTAAATTGGAGTTGATGCGATCTCAAAAGATAATTAGCAATTGGTATGAAGTCCAAAGGAATCTATTCACTTTAGTTGTCCGTGAGCATATTTTGGCGAACCTTAGCAATGATGTTAGAGTCTAGAATACATAGATAAGGTCTTTTGTCAATGCGTAAGTCCTATAACTGACACAGAAATCAGTTTTGCGATCACCCGTCCCAATTCTCACTCATCCCAAAATTCGTAGTGTGATACTGAGCGGGTGCCGAAGGTGGGCTAAAAAAGATCCTGTTTTCCTCGACAAAATTACTAATATTCTCTGATGATATTATGCGTAGGTAGTATCATTAAAATGTCCCGACAAACTGAGGCTACTACTTAGCTCCCGCACTGCCAATTTGCTACCAGCAGGTTTTAAGTACGGGATATTTATCTGTATCCTATATCCTCCTGTAGCCTCTGTGCGATCGCCAGATTTAATCCGGTGAAAACAGGCAAACACAAGTAACCATATACAATTCCTTACCCCCCTCGGAAGTGCGACATGAAAAAACTAATTTTACTGACTGGAATGCTACTCATGATGGCGGCAAAATCAGTATTTGCCAGCCCAGTAGCCCCCAAAATTGCGCCGAGCGAGCTGATAGCTGCCTCGGAAATTACAGAAACCCTTAACAAACCCGTTACCTCTGAATCAGTTCCCAATCTCGAACCAATCAAGCGAATGTCAACCTCGGAAATCCGAGAAACCATCAACCAACCCACCACCTATATTTTTGAAGGCGTCAAAGGGCGAGAACTCACTCTCTCCCTGTGGGCGGGACAACTGACAGCCGAACTGTACAGTCCCAATGGTGAAAATATGGGGGTTATTGAAAAAGCAGACAATCAGTGGATGGGCCAGTTGCCAGAGTCCGGCATCTATCGCGTGCGAGTTACCCCGAAAGGTGAAACCACCAGCTTTGTACTTGGACGCGACTTTAACGCCAAGTGGACTTATAGGCCCGATCGCGCAATTCCCATAGCATTCAAGGAAACACAAGCCACCATCAAACTCAAAATGTCCGGCTACCAAATCCAGCCTATCACCGTTCAAGGCAAACAGGGACAGACAATTAGGGTGACAGCTAGTACCAAAAATCTCGATCTGGCGATCGAATCTCCGTCGGGACAACTCCTGGATCAAGGCGAAGGTCAAACTTTTGCTCAACTACCGGAATCGGGCACTTACCGGGTGATCGTAGTTGCCAAGAGGCCGGTCAAGCCCTCAATCCGAGTTTCTGTGCAATAGCAAAGATTCCACAAATACTCTTGAGGGCGATCGAATTTGCGTCGCCCAAAAAAACAGCTCCCCAATTGGGCGAGCTGTTTTTTGCGTAATATCGTTTGCGGTTGCATCGGAATAATAAAATCGAGTCAACAGTTAACACTCAACCATTGAGTTTTTCCACCCCCAGTCAACAGTCAACAGCCAGTCGATTTTAGATTTGAGATTGTAGATTTTAGATTTGAGAATTGACTCCACAGATGAATCTGGGATGTGGAAATTAGCTGTAAAATATTTCGCTTGTCAACTGTCAACAGTCAATCGATTTTAGATTTTCAACTGTCAACTGTCAACTGTCAACTGTCAACTGTCAACAGCCAACAGTCAACAGTCAACAGTCAACTATCACGGACGGTGCAACCGGAATTGATATAACATCAACCTTGGATCAGGGCTTCAAAACGTTCTTGTTTCCAAATGCAGCTTAAATCAGAGTCAGCTAAAGCTAGCTCTCGGTATAAATTAGGGATAAACTCAACAGCCCGCTGCAAATTGTCAAGGGCCAAATCAGCAAATCCCAGTAGCGCATAACAGCAAGCTTTATTGTAAAAAGCGTTAGCAAAATCAGGAGTTATTTCTAAGACTGTTTCGTAGCAAGCAATCGCCTCAGAGTAGCAGCCTTTTCGCGCCAATTCCACACCCCGGTTGTACCAAATTAAATAATCTTCAAAGGGACGCTCAGATGTAGGAGTGAACTTGGCATTTCTCTGATTTAAACCTACTAATTTCTCCAAAGCAACTCTCCGTTCGCCCACAGCATCGGCTCTGCCCGGTTGTAGAGCGATCGATCGGCTAAAACTAGCCACTGCTTGTTTGTAAAGTCCCATAGAGTTCGCAGCTATACCGCGATTGTACCAAGCCTTCGCGTCATCAGGCTTAAACTCGATCGCCCGCTCAAAACTGTTGAGCGCCTGATAGTAAAGCTTGAGTTCCAACAGGGCATTACCTCGGTTGTACCATGCCCAAGCAGCCTCCGGGTGCAAATTTAAACAGCGATCGAAACTCAGAACCGCCTTCTGGTAAAGGCCCATATCGATCAGCGTCAGTCCCCGGTTGTGCCAAATACTCGCCGCGCACGGACTGAACTCCAGAGCCCGGTCAAAACTGTTGAGAGCGTCCAACCAGCGGCCCAACTTTCCTAAAGCAATAGCCCGGTTGTGCCAGCCAAAGCTCGCATTCGGCTCCACCGCCAAGGCCTCATCAAAACTCTTCAGCGCCTCTAAGTGCCGTTCTAATTTCCCCAGAGCCATACCTCGGCCGAACCAAGCCTTATAATGATCTGATTGCAACTTCAAAGCTCTGTTAAAGTTCGCCAGGGCACCATGATCGTCGTTAGCTTCGAGGTGGCGCGAACCTAGATGGTAATACCAAGCCGCTTCCAAGTTTTGAATTAAGTTCATAATATTTTGTATCTATCTTAGGGATGATTCTACATGAAATCATACCTGGAGTAAAACTGTAATTCCACTAAAAATCTGAAAAATTTGATACAGGGCGATTGCCGGTACACAGGGCCAGTAACAACCTCAACAATTTGCGGTCGAAACTAACTATTTTCCTCTCGTAAAATGCTGTTTGAGCTAACCGCACTCATCGTTTTTTAGAGCTGCTGCGAATCTTAACTCTGTGTGAATCCCGCAACTCTTACCGCAGCCCGAATTAGGTTTGCAGTTACACAAAGAGTCCTAGGGCGCCCCAAGTCTAACTGCAAATCTGCTAGTGCTAATAGCTTCTACTTCTGCTTGCCCAATTCAAGCAACCACAACCGCTGTTTTAGCATTCTCACTCAACAGCAACTGGCCTGTGGCATCAATACTAAAATCTTTCCCCAGCAGAAAACCCTTGCCCATCAAGCGCTGGCAAACAACCAGCGCAGTAATCCGGCGAATTTCTTCCATCACGTCAGCAGGAATCAAATAACTCAAACTCCAGATCACGGACTCGCAGTCATACCAAATCAAACGCTCAATACTGACAATCATCAAAGCAGCTAAACTGTCAACAGACACCCGCCCTCTGAGATCCGCAATCAAATCCTTACCAATTAAGCTATTGCGAGTCATCATCGCTCTAGCCATCTTCCCAATTTCTTGTTCGAGTTCTAAATGATTCATGCTTGGCACTGGCTTTTATGTTTTTAAAGCACTACTAAAAGTAAAAACAGTAGCCGCTACCAGGCTCTGCCCTAGCGTAGCTGACGCAGGCTCTACCGTAAGTCCTTTTAACAAAGTATACCTAAAGAAAGAGCCAAAATGTATCTAAAGGCAGATACCCAAATATTATTTTCTTGACATAAATTGGTAAACCAATCCCCACAAGAGTTTTTACGAGCCAATTGAGTATTTATACTTGCTAGTACCCGGAGTAAAGTCGATCGATTTTAGATTTTAGATTTTAGATTTTAGATTGGTAAATTCGATACATACTTAATAAAGTAGTTACTTCGGAGAAAAAACAGCAATGGCTGCAAACCAGGCAGACATCGATATTGCCCCCTTGATCGACTACGGCCTGATCGACCCCACCGCCACGCCAGAGCAAGTAGAACACTGTTGCCAACAAGCAGAGAGATTTGGCTTTGTCACAGTTTGCGTGTATCCCGCCTACGTCCGACAAGCAGTTGAGCTGCTGCACGGCAAACGTCCCAAAGTCTGTACAGTTATAGGTTTTCCCACCGGTGCTTCGACTTCAACGGTGAAAGTTTACGAAGCTCTAGAAGCAGCAGATAATGGAGCCGTAGAGTTAGATGTCTCCGTTAACTTAGGATTGTTGAAAGCTGGAAGAATCGACGAATTCCACCGGGAATTAGCCCAAATTTGCGAAGAAACTAATCTCACCATTAAAGCAATTATCGAAAGTTCGCTCCTTTCCGATGCCGAAAAACAATTAGCGGCTGAGATTTGTATGGAAGCCGGTGCCGCCTACATCAAAACCAACACTGGCTTTTTTGGCCCGGCGAAAGTTGACGATGTGCGACTGCTGAAGGAAGTTACGAAGGGACGGATTGGGATTAAAGCTGCCGGCGGAATTCGTACTCATGAACAAGCTCTAGATTTGGTACTAGCTGGGGCAACTCGTTTGGGGACTTCTCGTGGCCCGGAATTACTCCGCCAGCGCGATAATTTAGACAATCGTTGACAGTTGACAGTTGACAGTTAACTGTTGGCTGTTGACTGTTGGCTGTTAACTGTTGATATCAAATCCGTTAGCATCGGAATAGTAAATTCCAGTTCACTGTTCACTGTTCACTGTTCACTGTTCACTGCGTCAACAGTCAACAGTCAACCGTCAACCGTCAACATCATGTATGAGTGTAACCGGAAATGATATGATTTGTATTCATTGGTCATTGATCAAGTGTTTATCATCAATTGTTTCAAGGAGTTAATAGGGAGAACTTCCCACAGCTACAAGTTTATCAATTAGCAAAAAGAATCTCAAAAGAAATATAGTTTATTGTTTTAACTGGTTCCAAGGCTCTGCCTGGGAACCCATATTTAGAGGCTCTGCCTCGGCTGGGATTAGGAGGCAGAGCCTCCGGATCTGCGTTACCAGGCAGAGCCTGGTAACGAGTATCTAATAAAAGTTCTGCGTTGCGGACTGTTTTTGCTACTGTCCTTGTAAATCTAAAATCTAAAATCTAAAATCTAAAATCGAGTGACTCGAACTTACAAAGCAACTGGAATCAATCTTAAGAGTGCGCCGATGGGGGAATCCGATCGAGTGCTGACAATTTTGACGCGGGAATTCGGCTTAATTCGAGCCGTAGCACCGGGTGTTCGCAAACACCGATCGACCATCGGCGGAAGAAGCGAATTATTTGTTGTCAACGAATTGCTAATTGCCAAAGGCCGATCGCTCGACAAAATTACCCAAGCCGACACGGTACAATCCCATCCGGGTTTGAGCCGCAACCTAGGGAAACTCGCAGCGGCGCAATATCTGGCCGAATTGGCGATCGCCAGTGCCCTTTCCGATGAGCCCCAAGAAGAACTCTTTTGGTTGCTGGGCGAACATTTGAGCCGTTTGGAACGTTTGTCCGATCGCACAGAAATCCAATCTGCCGCCGTGCTGATTGCTCACCTCGCCCACGGCATTTTTCACTTGCTAGCCTTAGCCGGCCTCGCGCCGCAAGTCCAAGTCTGCTGCGCCACCAGACACCCGCTCATCCCAAATTTCACCGATCCCAACTGGCAAACCGGGTTTAGTATACCCTCTGGGGGAACCTTCAGCTTGTCCGAGCTAGCTAACCTAGAAGCAGAACTCTCTTCAGAAATCGGTAGCTTATACAAATCCGCTTCCCGTTCCCGGCAAACGAATGGCAGCCAACACTTGACAAATTTCGAGATAAATGCTAAGGAATTAGCAGCGTTGCAACAGTTGGCTAGTCCAGAACTAGGAGAGGGGATTGCCGATCGAACAACTTGGGTATCAGTAGAAAATATTTTGCGACAATATGCCCAGTATCATTTAGGTTGCACGATTCGATCGGGAAGCTCGATAGACACCTACCTAGAGAGTTTTGAGTTTTAAATTTTGAGTGTGGATTTAAATAGGTGAAGGGGCGATCGTACATCGCACCCCCAGCCTGCCGGATACCCGAACCTGCCGGTCTTTTCAGGTAAATTCTCAAGGTTGTTGCGACATCAGATAATAGATAAAGATAAAGTTACGAGATTAATAAACTTAGGGGTTAACACCTCAATTTCAAATTCCCATCCCCCCAACCTGCACCATCCCAGGCCATCCACCCCAAATCCTATGATGCGACTGTCTGATTCTGATTTGAGAATATCTGTATTAGCTGTGACCCACCACAAAATGGAAGAACGAGAAAATTTTCCCGATTTTCGCTCCGAGCCGGTCTTGGCCGATCGACAATGGAGCAACGTCCCAGACCCAGAAATGGATAAATACCCCACCACTCCAGCACCAGACGGGAACAACGGCAATAGCCCACACCCCGAAGCAATCCCCCCGGTTCCCACACCAGAGCCAGCAGCAGAACTCTCCGAAGCAGTAGCCGAAATTCCCGAAAAACAAACGGGATTTCTGCCAGTGCTCAAAAACCCCAATTTTCTAGCATTGTGGAGTGGGCAAGTTTTTTCCCAACTAGCAGATAAAGTTTATCTCGTACTGACGATCGCCCTCGTGGCCAGCCGCTTTCAAGCGCCAGATCAAACCATCAGCAGGTGGGTATCGGCAATCATGATCGCCTTTACCATTCCCGCAGTGCTGTTCGGGGCCGCCGCAGGCGTGTATGTCGATCGGTGGTCGAAAAAAGCAGTGCTCGTCGCCACAAACCTGCTGCGGGGAGGCTTTGTTTTAACATTGCCCGTGCTGCTGTGGCTTTCTGACGGGTGGGAACTCGGTCAACTGCCGCTGGGATTCTGCTTGCTGCTGCTAGTGACATTCCTAGTCTCGACTCTAACTCAATTTTTCGCCCCAGCAGAACAGTCAGTGATTCCCCTAATTGTGGAACGCCGCCACCTGCTATCGGCAAACTCCCTCTACACCACAACCATGATGGGTTCGGTGATTATTGGCTTCGCAGTGGGAGAACCCTTACTAGCTTTAGCCGACACCCTATTTTCCAACCTCGGCGGCGGACTGGGAATCGGCAAAGAATTAGTAGTAGGGGGAAGTTACGCCTTCGCCGGAGTGCTCTTGCTGTCGATGCAAACAGGCGAAAAAAACGAAGTCGAACACGAACCGCCGCACCCCCTAGCAGATTTGCGAGACGGCCTGCGTTACATCAACGATCAACCCAAAGTCCGCAATGCTTTAATTCAACTAATTATTCTATTTTCCATTTTTGCAGCCTTGGCAGTTCTAGCAGTTCGGCTGGCAGAAATCCTCCCCGGTATGAAAGCATCACAATTTGGCTTTTTGCTGGCGGCGGTGGGCGTTGGCATGGCTGCTGGGGCGACGACAGTCGGCTATCTCGGCCATAAATTTTCTCACTCCCAACTGAGTTTAATCGGCTCGATTGGCATGGCACTTGCTCTGATGGGCCTTTCTGCATTTACAGACCATTTGTGGCTGTCGGTGCTGTTCATTACCCTGTTGGGTTTATTTGCCTCATTGGTGGGAGTGCCGATGCAGACTACAATTCAAGCAGAAACCCCAGAAGAAATGCGGGGAAAAGTCTTCGGGCTGCAAAACAATGCCACTAATATCGCTTTGAGTTTACCGTTGGCTTTGGCCGGGGTAGCAGAAACATTTCTGGGTTTGCCAACAGTATTTTTGGCTTTAGCAGGATTAGCGATGGCTGGGGGTGTCTTAACCTGGTATATTTTCCGTAGCAGTAATAGCAAAGTCGATCGAATCTAAAAAATAACAAACTCTGATTTACTGGAATGCACATCGCTTGGCTAGGAAAAAAATCACCTTTTTGCGGTAACGTCACTTACTCCAGGGAAGTCACCAACGCACTATTAGACCGGGGATACCAGGTCAGTTTCCTGCACTTTGCCCAAGAGGCGGACTCACTGGACAGGAACAATACGGGGTGGAGTATGGCAAATGGTTCATGGGGAAAGGGAATTACTCAAAGCTCATATACCACTTCGCTTTCGTCCGCCAGTTGCAACGAAGTCTCTTTACCCTGTCACTACAAATCGCAAATTTATACGATTCCCACTCTCAAGTCCCGCACAGTGCTGATGAAATCTCTGCGGCGGCTCAAACCCGATGTTGTTCACGCTTCCCTGACGCTTTCGCCCCTAGACTTTTTGCTGCCGGAAATTTGTCAAGAATTGAATTTGCCTCTGGTGGCGACTTTTCACCCGCCGTTCGATCGCAAATTGCGGAATTTGACATCGGGAACCCAACACCTGATGTATCAACTGTACGCTCCGTTTTTGGCTAACTACGACTCGACGATCGTTTTTTCTCAGATTCAGCGGGATATATTGGTCAAGTTAGGAGTGCCACAGGAACGGGTGGCTGTGATTCCCAACGGCGTGGATGCTGTTAAATATTCGCCCGGGCCTTCGGGGTTGAAGTCGGAATTAAAAGCCGATCGAATTTTTGTTTACCAAGGCCGCATTGCCCAGGAGAAAAATGTCGAGGCTTTGCTCAAGGCCTGGAAACACTGTAATTTTGGCCCTGGGAACGTATTGGCGATCGTAGGCGACGGGCCCCTAGCCGCCTCGCTGCAACTGTTTTACGGCGAAGATGATGGCATTGTGTGGCTCGGATTTGTCGCCGAGGAGGAACGCCGGATCGAAATCCTCCGGGGTGCTGACGTATTTATTTTGCCTTCTTTGGTGGAGGGACTGTCGCTGTCGCTGCTGGAAGCGATGGCCTGCGGTTTAGCTTGTTTGGCAACCGATGCCGGTGCTGACGGCGAGGCATTGGAGGAAGGCGCGGGGATAGTTTTGAACACTCAGCGGGTACGAAGTCAGTTGCAAACCTTGCTGCCGCTGTTTTGCGATCATCCTGAGTTGGGAATGTTGCTTGGTCAAAAAGCACGCCAACGGGCGATGGAGCGATACACTCTCAGTCAGAATATTACTGAGTTGGAAAAGCTGTATGCAGAGGTGTTGCAAAAGCAGCGCGTACTAATTCGGGGTTTAGCATAATTCAGCAGGAAGAAGGAACTCCGAACCCGTTGAAATTAATCCGTGTATCCGTGTCAAAATCCGTGTCGTGCCTTCCTTCTTCCTTCACAAATGACTTATAGTTTTGTAGGGTGCGTCGCTACCAGATGTTGAATGTAACTTGCAGATTATTTCGAGCGACGCACCTTACGATAGTTGAGTGTTATTTGTTATTTGTTACATATAAAATCATTAATACCCCATGACCAATGACCAATGCCATGACCAATGCCCAACAAAATGACTTACAAAAATCCCGCTCCTACAGTTGATGTTATCATCGAATTAGCCGATCGCCCGCACCGCCCGATCGTACTCATCGAACGCCGCAATATTCCCTACGGCTGGGCACTTCCCGGCGGTTTTGTTGATTACGGGGAATCGGTAGAAACGGCGGCCAAACGCGAAGCTTTAGAAGAAACGAGTTTGAATGTAGAATTAATCGAGCAATTTTACGTTTATTCTGATCCAAATCGCGACGCGCGGCAACACACTATTAGTATTGTATTCTTGGCTTCTGCAACGGGCGAACCTCAAGCCGCCGACGATGCTAAAAGTTTACAAATTTTTGAATCTTGGCAGATTCCTCGTGAATTGTGTTTCGATCACGATCGCATTTTACGAGATTATTGGCGTTACCGTCATTATGGATTGCGGCCGCGTTTGTAGGAGGGGAGTTTTTGTTTCGTTCATCTCACATCTTGCACCAATGTCAGGAACAGGCAAGATGCCTGTTCCACAAAAAAATTCAATCTTCTTGTGGAACGGGCGTCTCGCCCGTCAGGAACAGGCAAGATGCCTGTTCCACAAAAACATTCAATCTTCTTGCACCAATGTCAGGAACAGGCAAGATGCCTGTTCCACAAAAACATTCAATCTTCTTGCACCAATGTCAGGAACAGGCAAGATGCC